>CAJXWT010000057.1 GCA_913062595.1 uncultured Fidelibacterota bacterium | reverse complement strand
AGCAGATGAATTTCTCATTAATTATAATGACAAAGCATCTATTTCAGCCTTTCAGATCGGCAAAGTAACTGAAAAATCTGAGACCCTTATTACCGTATCATAATTACTTGTATAGTATTTAGTAAATAATGTAATATATACGACAGAATCTATCGGATATAAAAATGCTGAAATTAACAAGAAAAGTTGAATATGCGCTTATTGCACTGCGACATATGCAGGGTAAAGAGTTGGAGTCAGTATCTTCCACCAAGGAAATTGCAGTTCGGTATAATATACCAATAGAAATTCTTGCCAAAACATTACAGCACCTGGCGAAAGAAAATATTATTGAACCGATCAATGGACCCCATGGTGGCTATCGGCTTAAGGCCCAGCTTGGTGATATTAATCTCGTTGAATTTTTTGAAAGAGTGGAAGGCCCGTTAGGCCTCAGTGATTGTTTTTATGATTCAAACTGTGTACAGATCGACTACTGCAATATTCGCACACCCATCCAGCGCATCAATGCCAATATGATGAGTATGTTTCGCAGCATGTCGGTGCAGGATGTGACCAACTAGAAGGAAGATAATGGCAGCACTTACAAAAAAGGAAATTATAGCTGTGTTGAAACAGTGTTATGATCCCGAGATTCCAGTAGATCTATGGAACTTGGGACTGATCTATAATATTGCCTACAATAATCAATCCGCCGGACCGGTAGATGTCGATATTACTATGTCACTTACTACCCAAGGATGCGGTATGGCCGATCAAATGGCTCAAGATATCAAACAGAAAGTCGAAACGCTGCATGGAGTAAACCAGACCACTGTTAACGTTACATTTGACCCAGCTTGGAAACCAGAGATGATGACCGATGAAGCAAAGGAAAAGCTTGGGTTTTATCCAACACCGGCACCCTCGGAAAAAACAGAATCAAATGAATGGGAGTAAACCATGAGCACTAAAGAAAAAGAATTAAAGGAATTCACTGCAACAGCTATTTCTGTAACCCCGAGGGCCTCTGAAAGAATCAAGAAATCCATGAAAATCGAGGATAAAGAGAACTGGGGTTTACGTATGTCCGTGGAACAGGGTGGCTGTTCAGGCATGAGCTATAAGATGTCCTTTGATGAAAAACGCGGTGAACAGGATAAAGTGTTTGAGAGTAGTGGTTTAACAATCTTTTGTGATATAAACAGTTGGCTCTATGTCCGCGGAATCGAGGTTGATTTCTCGGATGATATGCTCAATGGGGGCTTTAAGATACATAATCCAAATGCAAACCGTTCCTGTGGTTGCGGAACGAGTTTTTCAGTCTAGGAGAACCCATTGAAAACACAAAACAAAACCATTGAGAAGGTTACTTCTCAAGACTACCAATACGGTTTCGTAACTGATATAGAACAGGACACAATCCCCCCAGGATTGAATGAAGATGTTATCCGTTTAATTTCCAATAAAAAAGATGAGCCTGATTGGCTGATCAACTGGCGCTTAAAGGCTTATAAAAATTGGCTGAAAATGAATGAACCCGACTGGGCCAAGGTCGATTATCCAGAGATTGACTATCAATCCATCAGCTATTACTCCGCACCAAAGGATAAATCTGATGGTCCAAAAAGTCTTGATGAAGTGGACCCAGAGCTGGTCAAAACATATGAAAAACTAGGTATTCCTCTGGAAGAACAAAAAATGCTGGCTGGAGTTGCGGTAGATGCAATATTTGACAGCGTTTCTGTTGCCACCACCTTCAAAGAAGATCTGAAAAAAGCAGGTGTAATATTTTGTCCCTTTTCAGAAGCTGTTCAGGATCATCCAGATCTTGTAAAAAAATATTTAGGTTCGGTGGTACCTTACACAGACAATTACTTTGCAGCACTCAACTCTGCTGTATTCAGTGACGGTAGTTTTATTTACATACCAAAAGGAGTGCGCTGTCCCATGGAATTATCCACCTATTTTCGCATCAATGCCATGAATACGGGCCAATTTGAGCGCACCTTGATCGTAGCCGATGAAGGTAGTCACGTGAGCTATCTAGAAGGTTGTACAGCACCCATGCGTGATGAAAATCAACTCCATGCTGCGGTGGTTGAATTAGTAGCGCACAAAGATGCAGAGATCAAATATTCCACGGTTCAGAACTGGTATCCTGGTAACCCAGAAACCGGTAAAGGTGGTGTCTATAATTTTGTGACCAAGCGTGGTATCTGCGCCGGATCCAATTCAAAAATTTCGTGGACACAGGTAGAGACGGGATCAGCTATTACCTGGAAATATCCCAGCTGTATTCTAAAAGGTGATGGCTCAGTCGGTGAATTTTATTCTGTAGCGGTTGCCAATAATTTTCAGCAAGCGGATACGGGTACAAAAATGATTCATTCAGGCAAGAATACCCGCAGTACAATTATTTCCAAAGGTATTTCTGCCGGTAAGGGACAAAATACCTATCGTGGACAGGTAAAAATCATGAAAAATGCTGAGAATGCCAGAAATTATTCCCAGTGTGACTCAATATTGATTGGGGATCAATGCAGTGCGCATACGTTTCCCTATATAGATGTGCGCAATCCCAGTGCACAAATGGAACATGAAGCGTCTACTTCCACAATCGGAGAGGATCAATTATTTTATTGTAACCAGCGGGGCATTTCTACAGAGGATGCAGTCTCATTGATTGTGAATGGATTCTGCAAGGAAGTATTTAGGGAGTTACCCATGGAATTTGCAGTGGAGGCGCAAAAACTAATGGAAGTAACACTTGAAGGAAGTGTTGGTTGATCCGGAGTAGGTTATGCTAGAAATCAAAGATTTACACGTTAAAGTCAAAGATAAGGATATTCTCAAGGGTATAAACCTCACGGTACATCCGGGCGAATTACACGCTATCATGGGTCGGAATGGTTCTGGTAAAAGTACGCTGGCCAATGCAATCGCGGGTCAGGATTCCTATGAGATTACCAGTGGTGACATTCTCTTTAATGGTACAAGTATTGTTGCTGAAAGTCCTGAAGAAAGAGCCTTGGCCGGTATTTTCATGTCATTTCAATATCCCGTAATCATCCCCGGGGTTAACAACACCTATTTCCTCAAGGCGGCATTGAATGCTAAAAGGAAACATCAAGGCAAGACTGAATTAGATGCTGTGGAATTCCTAAAGCTGATCCGAGAAAAGTTGGCAGTAGTCGAAATGGATGAGAAATATTTGCATCGGGCCGTGAATGATGGCTTTTCCGGCGGCGAAAAGAAACAAAATGAAATACTGCAGATGCTTACCCTTGAACCAGCACTTGCTATCCTGGACGAAACCGACTCCGGACTAGATATAGATGCTCTGAAGATTGTGGCTGCAGGCATTAATAATTACCGCCGGGATGATCGCGCTATTGTGATCATCACCCATTACCAAAGAATTTTGAAATATCTGGAAGCGGATTATGTACATGTACTGATCAATGGAAAAATCGCTAAAACTGGTGGTGAAAATCTCGCTGAACAATTAGAGGATAAAGGCTACAGCTGGCTGGATAATTAATATGCATTATCTAGAAAAAGAATTAAATGAATTGATCCAATTTTGGGATGAAGAGCCGGAGGCCCTGCGCGCTTTGCGCAGTGATGCTTTTAAGCAATATAAAGAGGTTGGTTTACCAAATAGAAAATGGGAAGGCTGGCAGTTCACAGATTTTTCGGCACTTGAAAAAACATCCTACCGTTTGGCTTCACCTGGGGATCTACCGCCGGTTCCAGAAACACTGCCAACCATTGCTAATTGCAATCGGATTCTTATTATCAATGGGCATTTTCAAGAAAATTTGTCTGTACTGTCAGACAAAGTAACTGTACAAACATTGCAGCATGCTTATGCGACCAATCCAGAAATTTTTAATAAGACGGTGGTTAACAATTCAAATCCATTTCACAATTTAAATACAGCACTGATGAATTCTGGCTTGGCCATAATTGTTGAGAATAATGCTGTCATTGATAATCCAATACATATTCTTTATTATACTACGGGTTTAACTGAGCCCATTATGAATCACCCTCTTTTTCTAATAGTCGCTGGCGCTGATTCTGAAACTACTATTATCGAACACTATGCCGGAACGACCAATGTTCAATACTGGCAGAATGTTGTTACCTATATAAATTTATCTGATAATGCTGTATTAAATCACACCCGTATACAAGAGGAAGATCTTAATGGTAATCATATTGCTGATACGGCGTATTCACTTGAAAAGGATGCCCAATTAAATGCTTTTCATTTTGCTTCAGGAAGTTCACTATACCGTCAGAATATTCAAGTAAATCTGGCCAGCAGTGGTGCATCATCTACGGTTAATGGACTTTGTCTCGCGAAAGATCGTCAACACCTTGATCAGCAAATCATTATCAATCACCTGAAAGAAAACTGTAGTAGCAATCAATTATTCAAATATATTTTATCCGATTCTTCTGCAGGTGTTTTTAACGGGCGTGTAATTGTAAGTGAAGGTGCACAAAAAACAGATGCGCAGCAGACAATAAGAAATCTGCTGCTGACCGATAAAGCCCTGGCTCACTCCAGTCCCCAGTTAGAGATCTACGCAGATGATGTAAAGTGTTCCCATGGGTCCACAACTGGTCAATTGGATAAGAATGCAATATTCTATATGCGCTCCCGCGGTATTGATGTACAAACAGCACAGTTATTACTTATCAGTGGGTTTGCTAAAGAAGTTATGGAAACCATAACCAATACAAATATTGACACCTATATCGATGAAAAGCTGACCACTTGGCTCGAGCATATTGGAGTGACGCCATGAATATGATCCAAGATACGATGACCGTAATCAAAGATGAGTTCTCCATCTTCGATGAACCACAAGAAAAATACGTATTTTTGGTTGATCTGGCCAAAAAATCTCCAGGATTACCTCCTGAAAAGCAGACCGATAACAACAAAGTTAATGGCTGTATTTCACAAGCCTGGATTATCGCTGATAAGCAAACCGATGATACCTATAACTTTCAAACAGACTCTGATGCGATGATCGTTAAAGGCTTGTTATTTATTCTGCAAAGATTATTTAATGGGCAGCAAAAAGAAGATATAATGTCAATTGATGGCCAGAATATATTAGATCATATTGGTCTTGTGGGAACAATTAGCAGTCAGAGAACAAATGGTTTTGGTGCAGCGATTAACAAAATTCAACATGAACTGGTAGTGTAATCATGTTCAATCCCACACATATTGATGAACAGGTAACTCTGGCGCGTGATGTCGAGGTTATAACGATACCCTTTGGTTCAAAAACCATATTAAAAAAAGGTGAAGTAGGACAGATCACGCAGGCGCTGGGTAGTAGTTATACTGTTATGATCGGTGGCAATCTATTCCGTATCGAAGGTAAAGATGCTGACGCTATCGGCAAGGAAGCATTAGAAGAACTCGACAAATCGCATGAAAAAGATAACGGACATATAAATGAGCAGGCGGTGTGGGATGTAATGAAAACATGTTATGACCCTGAAATCCCCGTTAATATAGTTGACCTAGGATTAATCTACTCTTGTGAATTCAACACAATTGATAATGGTAGTACGCTGGTGGAAATAAAAATGACACTTACTGCGCCCGGTTGTGGGATGGGACCAGTAATCTCCGATGAAGTTAAACAAAAGGTGAAAGGCGTCTCTGGTGTAGGAGATGTTAAATTGGAACTCGTATGGGACCCGCCATGGGACCAGTCTATGATTTCTGAAGCAGCACGACTGCAGATGGGTCTACTATAAGATTACCTTGGGTAATTTTGACCCCATCCAAATTCGGGAAGATTTCCCGATTTATACTAATTCAGAACTACCACTAGTTTACCTTGATAATGCTGCGACTACACAGCGGCCCCAAGCAGTGCTCGACGAATTGAATAGATACTATACCGAGTTCAACGCCAATGTACATCGGGCAGTATACAGTTTCGGGGAAAAAGCTACTGCCGTCTATGAAGATTCACGGCAAACCATTGCTGATTTTATTGGCGCAGACAACACATCCATTATTTTTACTAGTGGTACAACAGAATCAATAAACCTCGTCGCCTATGCCTGGGCAAGAAATAATCTAACATCAGAAGATGAAATACTGGTCACAGAAATGGAACACCATAGTAATCTTGTGCCCTGGCAGCTAGCTGCTAAAGCAACAAGGGCAAGCTTAAAATATATACCTTTCAATGAAGATGGCTCTCTTGATCTAGAAGACCCAGATAAATATTTCACAGCAAAAACAAAATTTGTAGCTGTTACACACCAATCAAATGTCCTGGGTACCATTAATCCAGTGAAAGATATTGTGCGCATGGCTCACGATGTTGGTGCCGTAACACTTGTTGATGGCGCCCAATGGGTTCCCCATGGGCGCACTGATATGCAAGATATCGACTGTGATTTCTACGCTTTTTCAGGCCATAAAATGCTTGGGCCAACCGGCATTGGTATTTTATACGGCAAACCAGAGATGCTTGAAAAGATGCAACCATTTCAAGGAGGTGGTGAAATGATCAAGTCGGTAACAATGGAACAAGCAACATGGAATGATATCCCCTATAAATTTGAGGCGGGCACACCGAATATCGCTCAAGCTATTGGACTAGGCGCTGCAGTTAAATATATACAGGGGATTGGTCTGGATGTTATTCAAAATCATGGTCGAGATCTCACCAAATACGCCATTAAGAAACTCACACAAATGGATTCAATTAAGATACATGGCAATCAACATGACCGCGGTCCTGTAATCAGTTTTGAAGTGACTGGTGTCCATCCGCACGATCTAGCGCAATTCCTTGATCAGGATGGAATTGCTATACGTGCCGGCCAGCTTTGTGCCCAACCAATTATGGATAAATTAGGTGTATTTGCTACCAATCGTGCTAGTTTCTATATATATAATAATGAGCAAGATATAAATAAATTTTGCGAAAGTATTGAAAAAACAGCCCGAATTTTCGCCTAAATTCATTAAACTTCAGAAATTAATAGAATCTTTACCATCATTAATGGGTACTATTACTAAATAAATTAAGGGGTGTATTATGGCTGCTGAAGCAAAAGAAAAAAAATCATTTAAATACATGGTAACTATGCGCTGGTACATTGAGACAGATGAGGAACTGGTTCCGGGAGCTGCAGAAACAGATAATAAACTATTGGAAATCTTACGCCACAGAAAAGATGGATCCAAAAGCTGCAGTACCTGCCCAACGCGCAATAATGAAGGTTATTCCATTTTAGACTATCATTATTTTATGGGTAATAAAGACTCCTATATGTCCACCGAGTTGATCAAAGAATAACTGTTTAATAATGGAAACTATTTATCTCGATGATTTTCTGGATGAGGGTATTATCAGAGAGAAATCATTCCGTCAAAAAGTGTCAGAGATCAATTGGGATGATTATAACGCAAAACGGGTAATGATTAAAGGATGTACTTCCGTTCCAGTCCCAACCTGGGCCTATTTGATCCTGACCGCGCAACTCGCACAGGTCGCCGATGATATTCTTTACGGTGAGCCTTGCGCTACAGTAAAAATATATAATCGCAATAAAGCGTAAATAATCCTTTCCACTTAGATGCCTGATAAAAAAAATCGCGTAAGCTGGGCCAAGTATTTCATGAATATTGCCCACGAGGTCGCCACCCGGTCAACCTGTGACCGCAAAGCAGTGGGGGCAGTAATTGTTAGGGAAAAGACCATTTTATCCACCGGTTATAATGGCAGCATTAAAGGCACAGATCACTGTGATGATACTGGCCATGAAATGGAAAATGACCATTGTGTCCGCACAATCCATGCCGAAGCTAATGCCATTGTTCAAGCTGCCAGACACGGAATAAGGATCGAGAATAGTGAGATATTTGTAACCGCGTCTCCTTGCTATGACTGTTTTAAAATGATTGCCAATGCTGGAATTAATAAAATTTATTTTGGTGAATTTTACCGTGATGAGCGCATTATTGCACTCGCTGAAAAGTTAGACATCCAATTGTCAGACCTATCGAAATAAACAAATTTTATACCTAGATCTGCAACCAATAGTTGAATTTTATAAATAAGGAATTTGCTGTGTCTTTATCCCAGCTGTCATCGCTGGCATCATAATAATTATCGTTATGGAGGTTATAGACAAAAAATAGAGTGCTCCCCGGACGGTATTCCCAGCGTATTACAAACGTACCCACAACATTATTTAATTTGAAATCTGGGTCACCGCTATAGTCATATGGTTCCAAGTTTCTGGTTTTTTCAGCCATCAATTTGTAAAAAGTTTTATAATCCATGTCAACAGTAAACGGCTGAAGAAACGCTTCAAAAGTTAAATAGGGTGTGAAGGACCAATTGAATCTGATTTGAATATCATTCATTAAGGCTGCTGATTCAGCATAAATAATATTTGTGCCTATTGAATCTTCTTCAATACCAACCCATTCCATGGATTTCGTGCCCAGATCCTGGAATCCTTCAATCATCAGGTTAATATTATTTAGTGGTCGAAATCTGAGGTTGAGACCAGCACGATAGCCCCAGGGACGATACTCACCCTGGCCGTAACCTAAATAGGGTCTTAGAATTAATTTCTTTCTTTTATCCGTCTGAAACCAGATAATACCATACCCTTCCGTTTCAGACTGATATACCCAAGCGCGATCATCTTTGAATACATCTCCATCATCGTAAGCTGCAAACTGCATATTAAGTTCTGATCCAAAACTCCAATAATTTTTTAATTCATTTTTCTGCTCGATCGATAAGGACTTGGAAAGAGTCAGCCCATCTCCCCGGCCTTTGATAAAGTATCTGAATTCTAAATCATTACTTAAATACCTACCCCAAGGGTCCTGTTTTCGTAACCCACCGTATGATCCATAATACCAGGTATCATTGCGAAGATTGAATCCCAGATCATTGATCTCATATTTATCATCGGTAAAACCAGTTACAAAATTTAGATCCCACCATTTTGGATCAAGATAACCAACATTAAAACGGGCTCCATTACCAGATATACCGTCTTTCGTGGAATGCACTATTTGTCCTTTTAATGTTAGCGCATTTTCCATGAATTTTAATCTCCAATCAAGGCCCATAACATTGGCATACCCTGCCTCATTGCGGCGTAGATCGGTCATCATTAAACCAACCGTGGACAAATTATTAAATACTGGTTGTTCAACACGTCCAATAAAATAATTGGTCATTGGTTCCAGCATTCCGTTTTCCTGCAGAACAGAATCACCTATTTCATACTCCCACACACCAAATTCTTCATCAGTTACTGCCTCAATTATACCATATTTAGTACCCGCTGCTGTTTCACCTAATATTTTTCCTGCCCCTAAAATTGTAGTTGCGTCTGGCCTATCTATGATCACTCCTTCCTCCGGGACAAGCATACCTGGCGTTTGACCAATACGCCGGGAATGGAATAATTGGTACCGATTCCCAAAAAAGGAACCACCTTCAATAAAAAAGGGACGCTTTTCATCAAATTGAGTTTCAAATGCAGTAAGATTTAAAACAGACGGGTCAGCTTCTACCTGGCCAAAATCCGGGTTAATGGTCAGGTTCAGAGATGATTGTGCACTCAAGCCATATTTCATATCGAGTCCCATAGAGCTAACATTTGATTCATCATTATTCCCACTTAAAACATACGGTAATATTTCAAATTTTTTTGGTGAGGGAATATTGTCCATTCCTTTTAATATTCCATAATAAGGTACAAAACCGCTGACGCCCTTTGACCTACCTGGCCATTGCACCTCTTCCTGTAAACGATGAATGTGCCTAGCAATCTGTAAGCCCCAATCTTCATTTTTATTTGCATCAAATTGGAATACACTCATTGGTATTTTCATTTCTATGGACCATCCCTGATCATGCCGGGCCGTTTTATATTCCCAGACCACGTCCCAGCTGCTGTCGAATGCTTTCATGCCCTCACCAGAAACATATACATCCATCCTTGATCCAGCTGGATTCACAGCAAACCAATAACCAGTGCGGTCATCATTGTTTGAATCAAAGGCAACGCCTACCCAATCTGAATGCGGTCCAAAAGCTTCCATCCAGCGGTCTTTTCTACTTAATCTACCAGTTATTTTTTCCGGTTCAGAATCATAATTATTGATCGCTACATACACATAATCATTATCATAGATCAAACGCGCTTCCGTTCTTTCAGATGGTTCCGCCAAATTATATGGTTCAAACTGCACAAAATCGTTTTCGGTTATCGCGACTTTCCATGCTTCGTCATCAAGAATTCCATCAATAATTGGTGGCGCATTGATCCGTGTAGCTACCATTTCCCGGAAACGTAACTGATTTGGATTAATATTATCCAGTTTTTCTGCAACACATATAGTGCTGCATTGCATAATAATGAGATATAAAACTCTATTTTTACTGTTAAACAAAACTCTTGTCCTACAAAAACGACGAAGTTAAGTAGACTTAATTATATCTCTATGTTTATACTATTATTATAATGGTAGGAACGAACGGAACTGAGAATAGTCAATAAATCGAAATATAATATGCTTTTATATTTCATACTTTTTGAGAACTATACTTAGAAAGTATACTACAAATTAACCCAGCCAGGGCCATCACCACCTTCTGGGGGAACCCAGTCAATAATCTGGTAGGGATCCATAATATCACAAGTTTTACAGTGTACACAGTTAGAGAAATTAATTTGCAACCTTTTACCATCGCTGTCCTGGACCATTTCGTACACATCTGCAGGGCAGAATTTTTCACAGGGGTTACCGTATTCTTCCGTGCATTTTGTAATACAGATATCCATATCGTGAACATGCAAATGCGGAATCTGATCTTCCTCATGTGCTGTAGCTGAGTAATACACATCTGTTACTTTATCAAATAGATATTTCCCATCGAATTCCAAATCGGCATAACGGTCTTCAGCTGTACCTTTCTGCATGAGCTCATGTCCATGGTGGCTTGGCAGGCGGTCTTTTATCCCCCATCCACGGCCACCAGTAAACAAACCGAGCCCGGAATTGATAAGCCCACCAAGCAGGCCGCGATCGAAGCCCTGATGGAAATTCCGTACTTTCCAGAGTTCATTCTTAAGCCAGCTTGAATTCACTTTATCTGTAAAGGAAGCGAGAGATGCAGCACTGAAATCATCCGCAGCAAAAGCTTCTGAAATTGTTTCGGCGGCGAGCATGCCAGACTTCATTGCCAGATGGATTCCCTTAAGGCGCTGGCCATTAAGGAATCCGGCAGAATCGCCGATCAGCATAGCACCACCCACAGTCAGTTTCGGTAGTGAGTACCAGCCGCCTTCGGGAAGAGATTTCGCGCCATAGGCAATTATTTCTCCATCAGCCAGTAATGAGCGAATCCAGGGATGAGTCTTTAATCTTTGCAATTCATGTTGCGCATCCACTCCGGGGTTCTGATAATCCAGACCAACCACAAGTCCCAGATCTAGAATATCATTCTGCATACCATATATAAAGGCACCGCCAAATATATCATGGCCCAGTGGAAAGCCCATGGTGTGCGCTACATATCCAGGTGTTACCGTACCGCTTGGCATCTGCCAGAGTTCCTTCACACCAATAGCCCATACCTGTGGATTGCAGTTTTCCATAAGGTTGAATTTTTGGATCAGTTTTTTAGTTAGACTCCCTCGTGTGCCTTCACCTAGAACCACCACTTTGGCATGGATATCCGCCCCCGGCTCGAAATGCGGTTTGCGCTCTCCATCTTTATCAATACCCCTGTCACCTGTTTTAACACCAATCACTTCATCACCATCGTAGACAAAATCAGTACCAGAAAATCCGCAGAAAATGTCAACCCCCTCTTCTTCCGCGCGGTCACCGAGCCAGCGTGTGAACTTCCCGATGGAGGTTACATAACAGCCATGGTGGCGCATAGAGGGCGGTACGTATGGAAACGGAAGTTTCTTCCCTTTCATTAAATAATACATATGTTCTTCTTTTACCTCCGCTTCGAAAGGAATATTGCGGTCTTTGTAATCGGGAAATAATTCAATAAGAGATCTGGGGTCAAAGATTGCACCTGATAAAGAATGGGCTCCGACTTCACTCGCTTTTTCTAAAACGGCAACGCTGGCTTCACAGCCTGATTCATTAAAAAGTCTTTTTAGGTGGATTGCCCCCGCTAGACTCGCTGGTCCAGCACCTACAAAAAGAACATCCAGATCAAGGATTTCTCGTTCAGGCATCAGTTTTTTGCAGCCAAAATCGCTTCCGTGAGCTTGGGCACAATCTCCAATAGATCTCCAACCACTCCGTAGTCAGCCAACTCAAAAATTGGTGCTTCAGCATCTTTATTAATGGCTACAATATTTTTGGAACCTTTCATACCCACAACATGCTGGATTGCGCCAGAAATGCCCAAAGCAAAATAAAGTTTTGGTGAGACAGTCTGTCCTGAACTTCCTATTTGTCGGAACGAAGGTAGCCATCCCGAATCAACTACGGGTCTTGAAGAACTTATTTCTCCGCCAATAGCCTGAGCCAATGCTTCAGCGATGGGTAAGTTTTCTTCTTTGCCGATACCCCGGCCTACTGAAATAATGATCTCCGCCGCAGTCAGATCTACGCCGCCGGCCTCTTCTTGGAATGGTTCCTCGGCTGTTGTTTTTATCATACCTTCATCCAGTTCAACTGCAACTTCTCGAATCTCGGCTGATCCGGATGAAATAAGATCAGCATTGAATGCAGCTGACTGAAAGCTCACTAGAATGGTTCCTTCAGATGCAACGCCAAGGTCGGCAGCAAGCTTTGCATTAAATGCCTGTTTAGCAAAGCTAAGGCCATCATTGGTCTTGAGGGAAATTACATCGCATAAAAATGGACGCTGCAGCTGGGCACTGATCTTTGGTACATAATCTCTAACCATATAGGTGTGACCAAAGAATACATAACTGGGCTTTTCTTGATCAATCACTTGTCTGAGCGCTGCTGCATAACCATCAGAGTTATATACACTGAGCAAATTATGCTCTGCAGTTAACACTTCTCCAGTATCGTAATGCGCTGCAGCATTTGCCAAAGCGTTTGAATCTGCGCCTATAGCAAGTATAGCATTACTGAGATTTTGTTCATCAGCAAGTTTCTGAGCGGCAACGATAGCCTCAAGACTCATGCGGTGAATGGCTCCATTATTATTTTCTAATACAACAAGAATATCCATTATTCCATCCTAAAGAACTTTTATTTCCGTTTTTAACACATCGACTAACCGGGATACCATTTGATCTACATTGCCTTCTATCATTTCAGTTTTCTTATCCGCAATTGGCAAATAAATATTCGCAAAAGATTGCTGTTTTTCTATAGTAACAGCGGTACTTAGATCCACAACTTTCATTTCTTTTTTCTTGGCCCCCATGATTCCTTTCAGCGATGGATACCGCGGCTGATTGATACCAGATTGAATGGTAATACTGGCCGGTGTCGACATGGAAACCCATTGAAACCAGCCCGACTCCAGTTCGCGTTTTACCTTGATTGATCCTTCCTGGACTTCCGTAGCCATGACCAGCGTTGCTGTGGCCATGCCCAGCATTTCTCCCAAGATTACACCAGTTTGACCTGAACCCACATCATCAGATTGCAGACCGGAAAAGATGAGATCAAAGTTTTCGACCTTGATAACATTAGCAAATACTTGTGCTGTTGCAAATGGATCAGATTTGATTTCAGGGATTTCATTAATATGGATACCACGGTCGGCACCCTTTGATAATGCTTCACGGATGACTTTTTGAACCCGTTCTGGACCCATGCTGACAACAACAACTTCTGAATCATTCCCCAGGGATTCCTTAATCTGCAGTGCTTCTTCCAGGGCATAATTATCACTTTCGTTCATTTCAAAGAGGGCAGCAGCATCTTCTACCCAGGTATTGCCGGATGCGATACGCAGTGCCGACTCACTGCCCGGAACCTGTTTTACAAGAACGCAAAGTTTCATTTTACTATACTTATTAATTTTTTCATTGCAGTTATTGACAAATTATAATTTGTCTGGTTTAATTCCTATCGTCTGGGAAAGAAATTAAAAATAGTTTATTTTTTTATCCCATAACATTGAAGGAATATATTTTGAAATGTAAATTCATTCATAACAATTAATGAATCCTATCCAGACAGTTTTAATTTTAAATAATAGAATAATACTCGCAAATGTATTATTTATTATCGGTAGCCTGCTTCTATTATGGAGCCTGATAAGACTTATCGCAAACCGGTTTAAAAAAAAATAACCCTTTTTTAATTATTTAAGCCAGATCACATATTAAAAATAATATTTGCCCCTAGCGTAATACTGTAATAGCTTTGGTAAAGCAAGTATTGGATTTGTATTTTCCATATAGATTCATTTTGCTTAACTGAAGTTATTTTAAATAGCAAAGAGGAGAATAAAATGATAAGAAAATCGTTATTAACTCTGACCCTGATAGGGGTCATCATACTGCCTGATATAGGCTCCGCCCAAATGGCAGGAAACTACGATTTGGTTGGTGTATACAATGTATACAATTATGTAGTCCGGGAAATGAGTAACAGTCTGGCTGACAGTTTGGACGCCAGTTATGTCCTTCAAGCTCACTGGCCCAGTTCTGAGAGCCCGCTATTTTCGACTAATTTAGCAACGTATGAAGTCGGAGATACTGTTGGCCCAGTTGTGGTACCACTTGTAAATCCAATGCTGCTTGCGATGTTTGGTATCGCGCTCACTTCAGATATTTATGAGGATGGAAACATGGTAATTTCCGGAACGTATCCAAGCCTTTCAACATCGAATTGTGAGACCCAAGTTACCATTCCCGCTATAACGGATAACGC
Organism: uncultured Fidelibacterota bacterium; assembly: GCA_913062595.1. Taxonomy (GTDB): domain Bacteria; phylum Fidelibacterota; class Marinisomatia; order Marinisomatales; family TCS55. The sequence goes on along the minus strand of CAJXWT010000057.1, from coordinate 417 downwards.
AACGTATGCAACCGGTGGCGACCCTATTACAGATCAAGATGAATTGACAGCGATTTATGGTTTTGGTCTCGTAGAATCTGGAGTCTTTGCGAACAATATGTATCCACCAAATTTTGCCGGAGGTGAGACATATGGTGTAGATTTTGGCCCTGGTACCGAACATCCTACATGGGGTATGTGGACATCCTATTATAACGCTGATTTTTCATTTATTGAATCAGCAGAGTTTTATTGGGAACAGGTAGATGGTGTGTCATCAGACCAAGGCGTTGATGAACAAGGTGAATTTGATGGTCACTTGGGTCTTTCGGCGGCATTTGGTGACAGTTCAACTGTCCCCTACCTTGCGGCGGCTTTTCCAACCCTCGGGTTAAATGTAGGAAATTATCCAATCATTGGCGGCACAGGCTATGATTT
>CAJXWT010000056.1 GCA_913062595.1 uncultured Fidelibacterota bacterium | reverse complement strand
TCACCCCCTAATGGTAAACTATTCTCTACGGTGGTCGTTAATTCAGAATGGATAAGTGAATGCCGTATTTTATTTCTGATATCATGATCCATCGTATCTAGTTTTGATACCCCTGATGGCGGGATGAATGCTGGTGTATTCATCGTCACTGATAATGGTAATTTTATGCTAAAACCACCACCTATGGTCCCCAAACTATTCGTAATTGACGCATCACCACGAAGTCTTGCAATTACCTGGGCTTTTGCACTATCATATGGCATTCCTGCAAAAAAATCAACAATTGAAACTTCATCAAACTCTGGTTCCGTAGTGTCACTAGTAGTCCATTCCTCTGAATCATGAGGCGCATAAACATTTGTAATACTTCCTAATCTATTCCACCGTATTATCGTCTTAATTGCTTCACCACTAGGAAGTGAATAAGGTGGATCTGTTGGTCTGGTTAGAGCAATACTTAACGGAGATATTATTGTGTCAGCCGGTAGATTAATACCAAGTAAATTTATGTTTATATGAAAGGGTAGATTTAATGAAGATTCAAATTCAAATTCAAATTCAAGTTCCGGGAAACCAATACCACTCATTTCTGGCGGATATTGAGGAATTTCCAATGCATCTTCGACTAATGTCTGATTTATATAAGCCTCAAATTCCTTAAAAAACAATGAACCAAAACTTATATCCAAACCAAAACCACCCAAGGAGGTATTATCAAGTTGAATAGTCGCTATCTGATCAGGTAAGCTTACACGCAAATCCAGGCCCATTGAACCAAGTACAGTGTCTGGTAGTGTGGGAGCAAGTGTATGATTATATAAACTAAACGTTGTATCAATTCCTGGATCATCTTCGTCATCGGGTTTACTTAAGACAATATCAAGTAGGACTGGTGTTCCTCCTGCAGGCGGGACAAAGTTGGGCATATTTAAATAAAATCCTATATCCCAAGGAAATGTACTTTTCAAACTAGTAATTTTAATCAAATTCCCAATGTCTTGAAGATTCGCCACAGATCCATCACTACCAGTAACTACAGAATCTAGAATATCAGGGTAATCAGCCATGGTTGCGCTAATTATATCCAGTTTAGTGTCACCCAAATCAGGCATATTACTAGAAAAATTTAATTTCTCTTTAATACCATCAATCCCAGGTATTTCTAAGTCTGTAGCAAGAATATTGATTATAGCACTGTCAATACCAGAGGGGCTAAATTTAATTTCAAAATCAATATATAAAGAATCATGAATTCCATCTATAAGGGTAATAGTTTCGCCTTCCACACTATCAAGTCTACAAGAAATTAAAATCGATATAATATTTTTTAGCGTAGAATTACCTAACGGTGTTATATCGGAAAAGAAACCATTCGTTTCAATTTCATCCTTTTGATGATCTGCAAGTATGTCATTTAATGTTAATGTATTAGGTCCCGTTATAAGTTGAGAAGAAATTGATTTTAGACTTGTGGGATAACCTTTGTTTTTAAAATAAGAAGAAAAATTACTTGTTGGGTCATGAGCAATAATTAGTCCTTCAACACCAGTAATAAAGGATGCCTCCGCAGGTATTTGAGCTAAAACTGATTCAAAAGGAAGTGTAACGGGAAATACTGAGTCATTTAAAAATGTAAAAAAAATGTCTAGTGCATCATTTATAGGATGAACAAAAACCTGATTAAAAATACGTGCGTCCATAACTACATCATTATCTAAAGGAAAGGAAAAGAAAACAAGAGGGGTTGACGTTGGGTATTGGAAATCATACTGTACAAAACTCAATGGGAATGCAGGAAAGGTTTCCGGCAGGTCCGCTGGAGGTATAGTAACTTCAGGTATGTCTATAGCACTACCATCAATACCTCCAATATCTGTTGGGCGAATATTCTCTTCAATAGCTCCACCATCAAATAATACTCTTGTCTGAATTTGATCCGGGGCAAAGGGTGGATCAATTGAATCACCAAAAAAGATTTGAAATCCTAAGGTATCATCCGTTGGGAATATAAAAACACTGTCTACCAAATCTCCCATCGGAAACCGTTTCGATACCAGTGGTAATTTGATATCGATAAACCAGGTAGGAACTACAAAATCAGCGGGGTTATCAAAATCACAGGCCGCAATAATAATAACAAGCAGACCAACGAAAATTTTGTTTATTCGCTTGCGAAAGAGATTCAGTAAACTGCTGAGGTAATCTCGTTCCATTTATAAAAGGGAATGGCCCACGGAAATTCTCCAATTTTCGTGAGCTTTACTACAAAAAAAAGCCCCGGTTATACCGGGGCCTTAAAACAGAATTGAATTCAGTTCCTAATAGCGATAATGATCAGGCTTATACGGTCCAGTTTTAGAAACACCGATATAGTCTGCCTGTTCATCAGATAATTCTGTAAGTGTCACACCTAGATGTTCCAAGTGCAGCCTGGCCACTTCCTCATCCAGTTCTTTTGGCAGCATATAGACGCCCAATTCAGGCTTTTCAGTTACCAGGGCAATTTGCGCTAAAACCTGATTGGTAAACGAATTTGACATTACAAAACTGGGATGTCCTGTAGCACACCCAAGATTCATCAAGCGTCCCTCAGCCAGCAAATAAATATCATGACCATCATCAAATGTGTATCGGTCTACCTGGGGTTTAATCACTTCCCTATTTACGCTAGGATCTTCGTTTAGCTTATCTACCTGGATCTCATTATCGAAATGACCGATGTTACAAACGATCGCCTGGTCATTCATCGCTTTCATATGTTCCAGGGTGATAATATCACGGTTACCTGTAGCCGTCACAAAAATATTTGTTTCCGGTATTGCCTGCTCAATGGTAACTACTTCGTATCCTTCCATGGCAGCTTGCAAGGCACAAATTGGATCAATTTCCGTAACCAATACACGAGCACCATAACCACGCATGGATTGGACACAACCGCGACCGACGTCCCCATAGCCACAGATCAGCACTGTCTTACCAGCTACCATTACATCCATTGATCGCTTCAGGCCATCAGCCAATGATTCACGACAGCCATAAATATTGTCAAACTTCGATTTTGTCACTGAATCGTTGACATTATAGGCCGGGAATAACAGCGTCTGATCTTTAGCCATTTGCACTAGGCGATGGACACCAGTAGTAGTTTCTTCAGATACGCCAATTATATTTTTTGCTACTCTGTGCCAATGCATGGGATCTTTTTCAAGGACATCACGCAACAATGCCTCAATAACCTGTTCTTCTTTAACTGTTGTAGTTATTTCCGGGGCTGTACCGAGCTTCGCAAAATGTTCCTCAAGCTCATACCCTTTATGAATGAGCATTGTTGCATCACCACCATCATCAACAATCAGGTCGGGTCCTTCATTACCATTAAATGTTAATGCCTGCAGCGTGCACCACCAATATTCCTCTAAACTTTCACCTTTCCAGGCATAAACCGGTACGCGTGATTCTGCGATGGCTGCAGCGGCATGGTCTTGGGTAGAAAATATATTACAACTGGCCCAACGAACATCAGCTCCAAGCTCAACTAATGTTTCTATCAATACAGCTGTCTCAACGGTCATGTGTAATGAACCAGTGAGTTTTTTACCAGCAAATGGTTTTTCCGGCCCGTATTTTTTACGAGTTACCATAAGACCGGGCATTTCTTTTTCTGCAATAGCGATCGCTTTTCTGCCATCATCAGCAAGATCAATATCCGCAACTTTATGCTGTAATTCTTCAACAATGGTGTTAGCTACTGTGGCCGTATCCATTAAATATTCCTTTCATTTGTTGCAGATTTTAATTTATCCACCATATCTGTTTTTTCCCAGGTGAACTGCTCACCTTCACGACCAAAATGACCATAAGCAGCTGTTTCACGATAGCGGGGACTCTTAAGATCCAAGTGTGCAATTATAGCCCCTGGTTTTAGTGGAAACACTTTTTGTGCTACAGCGGTTAATTCTTCATCGGAAATTTGTCCAGTGCCAAATGTCTTTACATAAAAGGATGTCGGTTCAGCAACGCCAATACTATATGAGAATTGGACCTCACAATTATCAGCCAAATCAGCGGCTACAATATTCTTGGCAATATATCGTGCCATATAAGTCGCTGAACGATCTACTTTTGAGGGGTCCTTACCGGAAAAAGCACCCCCTCCGTGAGGGGCATAGCCACCATAGGTATCCACAATAATCTTTCGACCAGTCAGTCCTGTATCAGCATCCGGACCACCAAAAACAAAACGACCAGTACCATTGACAATAAAACTTCCCGAATTCTGTAAACCCGATTTATTTAGAACCGGTTTAATTACGTATTCGATCACTTTTTCTTGTACAAACTCATGTTCAGCTGATTCTGTACCGTATTCATCAAGCATATCATTGTGCTGGGTGGCAATAACTACTTTTGATATTGATATCGGTTGCCCATTTTCATAATCCACTGAAACCTGAGATTTCCCATCTGGTCCCAGCCAGGGAAGCGTTCCGTCCTTTCTTACTTGCGCAAGTCGTTCCGTCAGACGATGAGCAAGGTGGATGGGTAAGGGCATCAATTCAGGCGTTTCCTTACAGGCATACCCGAACATTAATCCCTGGTCGCCGGCGCCTTGTTCATGATCATCCGATTCATCTACACCCTGGGCGATTTCGCTGCTTTGTTCCTGGATCTTAACTAATATTTCCACTGCTTTACCATCCATCCCACAGGCTTCGTCCGTATAGCCAATATCTTGAAGCGTATTTTTAACGATTGCTTCTACATCGGCTGTCCCCTTTGAACGCACCTCACCTGATACGACTACGAGTTGTTTGGTAGCCAAAGTTTCACAAGCAACATGAGATTCCGGATCCTGCCTTAGTAAATCATCTACTAATGCATCTGATATTGCATCACAGACTTTATCTGGGTGACCTTCGGTTACAGATTCCGAAGTAAATGTAAATCTACTCAATTGTTACCTCTTTTGTTTTTTTCATAAAAATAGCCGGCAAATATACAGTATAATAACTTTTACAACCAAATAACTATCCCCTATGGAAAATACCCATTTTTTTGATTTTTAATTAGTAGTTGGACCTGCATTTTTCACAACTTCATCACCCCGGTCATACTGCTTAAAATTATCCTGAAATTTCTGAACCAAAACTTGGGCAGTACTAGTATACTCATTTTCATCTTCCCACGCTGATTTTGGCACTAAAATGCCAGGGTCTATATCGGCCAGTGTTATGGGTACCTGAAAACCAAAATATGGATCCTCCGCGAATTTAGACGATTGAATACTGCCGTCCAATATTGCGTGGATTATCTGACGGGTAATTGGTAAAGAAATTCTTGCAGCACCAGAACTTGCATTGCAACCCACCCAACCCGTGTTCACTAGATATGTCGGGACATTTAATTTATTCATTTTATCCCGTAATAATTCCGCATACCGCAGCGGGTGCAATGTTAAGAAAGGTCCTCCGAAACAGGGTGAAAATGTAGCCACTGGCTCTGTAATCCCTCTTTCTGTACCGGCGACCTTGGCAGTATAACCGCTGATGAAATGATACATGGCCTGTTCCGGCGTAAGCTTTGCTACTGGCGGCAGAACGCCATAAGCATCACAGGCCAGAAATATGATATTCTTTGGATGATCGGCAACACTGTTCTGTCCCTGTGAAAAAAGAGAATTTTCAATGTGGTCCAGGGGATAAGACACACGGGTATTCTGGGTTTTTGAGTCGTCAGTAAAATCTATCTTTCCTGTGTTTTCATCATAGACAACATTCTCAAGCAGGGCTCCCTCACGAATGGCATTATAGATATCTGGTTCATACTCGGGATTGAGATTGATCACTTTGGCATAGCAGCCGCCCTCGAAATTGAATATACCATTATCAGACCAGCCATGTTCATCATCACCGATCAAGGGCCGATCCGGATCCGTAGACAACGTTGTTTTACCCGTACCGCTTAGTCCAAAAAAAATAGCTGAATTCTGCCCATTGTTGTCCGTATTTGCTGAGCAGTGCATAGAAAGCACGCCCTTTTGCGGCAAGATATAGTGTAATACAGAGAAAATACCCTTTTTCATCTCGCCACCATATTCAGTACCACCAATAATTGCTACGCGGCGCCCAAGATGAAATAATATGAATGTTTTTGAATTTAAACCATGCTTTTCATAGTCATCATTCTGAATATCGGAGGCATTAATAATTGTGAAGTCAGGGACAAATCCTTCAAGTTCTCCTGCATCGGGGCGAATGAACATGTTATGCGCAAAATGTGCCTGCCAGGCCTTTTTAGCGATAATACGCACAGCGATACGGTACGCTGGATCTGCACCAGCAAAACCATCAAACATATACGTCCTTGAAGTATTGGAGTTATAGAAGGCAGTTGCTTTCTCATAAAGCTCATTAAAAATGTCCTCATCGACCTTCCTATTTACAGGACCCCACCAGATCTTATCATTTGAACTTGATTCATCAACGATATATTTGTCATTGGGTGACCGACCGGTGTAAATACCTGTATCCACCATAGCCGCACCGCGTAAACCGATCCGGCCTTCCTGATTATCCACAATATGATCAACAAGGACTTCTACAGGAAGATTACGATGTACATCCTTTACTTCCGATAGACCAATTTTTTCCATTCCTAAACGATTATTTTCCATAATTGATAATTTACCCGTGCGGGTGTGCCTGTTTATAATCTTTTTTTAATTTTTCAGTTGGGACATGCGTATAAATTTGAGTCGAACTTAAACTACTGTGCCCTAGCAAATCCTTTACCGCTCGTATATCTGCTCCGCTCTCCATCAAATGTGTTGCAAACGTATGCCGTAATAAATGGGGTCCTAATCTCTTTCCTTCAGCTACGAGCTGGATGTACTTGTTCATTCTGCGCTGGATTGTTCGCCCTGATATACGGTTTTCTTTGGAGTTCACAAATAATGGTTTATCGTAAAATACAGGTTTAAGACTAAGCTTACGCTTTTTTAAATAATGTACTACCGAATTTTCGGCAACTTTACCATATGGAAGCAAACGTTCTTTTTTTCCTTTTCCAAGTACACGGACCAGTTTCTTATCCGGCTGAAAATCACCGATATTTAAATTGACCAGTTCGCTTAAACGAATTCCCGTACTATAAAATAACTCGAGAATAGCTCTATCTCTAAGACCCGCGATTGTATCCGCCGGCGGAGCGTTCATCAGCGTCTCAATTAAATTCTTACTCACGAAATTCGGTAAACTCTTCGGCACTTTTGGTGTTTTTACATGGACAGTTACATTATCTTCAATTACTTCTGCTTTTACCAGGTATCTGAAAAAAGATTTCACTGATGCTAGGCGACGAGCAACCGTTTTAGCGGAATATTCTTTTTCGTATTCCCTACCAAGAAAGTGACGGATTGTTTGTCGATCAATACTACCCAAATCCAAATTGTCTTGGCCATGATAATTTTTCAGAAAATCATAAAAACGATTGAGATCATTTCTATAGGCTTTTATCGTAAGTTTTGAATAACTGCGCTCCTTTTCAAGGGTAATAAGAAATCCCTGAATTATGCTCTTGATCGATTCAGCCATATTTTTCGTTGAGTAATGTAATACTATCATTGAAATCTTGAGGTAATGGTGCTTGAAATGAAACGGTTTTTGCTGTTTCGGGATGCACAAATTCCAGGCTCGTAGCGTGCAAAGCATGACGTTCAAGAATAGTTAATATTTGGTGCAATTCCTTGGTAACCTCAGGCAAAAATCCCTTCGTTCGGTTCTCACCGCCACCATATTTTTGATCCGCCACGATCGGATGACCCATATGAGCCGCATGGACCCTTATCTGGTGTGTTCGGCCTGTTTTTGGGTAGAATCGCACATTTGATATATAACGCCAAGCTTCCTCAACTTTATAGCCAGTAGTGGATTTTCGGCCGGTTTCGTCTACAGTAAAACTCGTGGGATCAGAACGCTTTCTTTTGATCGGTTCATCAATTAAACCTTCATTCTCTGTCCATATTCCCCAGGTTAGACCGATATATGTTTTTGTGACCTGTTTATTTTCAAATTGTTCAGCAATTTTACGGTGGGCAAGGTTCGTTTTGGCAATAACCATCACTCCAGATGTATCCCGATCAAGACGATGGACAATTCCCATTCGAGTTGGTCCGTTAATATCGGACAATGCAGACGTATAAAACATTAACCCATTAACCAATGTATTATCTTTTACACCTGTTCCGGGATGGACGACCAATCCCGGTTGTTTATCGATAACCAGAATAGCATCATCTTCATAAACAATTGACATTGGTATATCCTGTGGTTCATTTATTACTGGAGACGTTTTGGATTGTGCAGGATCTACAACAATTGCTTCACTACCCTGCAGGCGATAACTGGATTTTTCCTTTCGTCCATCAATCATGACTTTGCCATCTTGAACCATAGCCTGAATCTGTGATCGAGAATAATCAACAAGTTGTTCTGACAAATATTTATCCAGCCGCATGTCAATGCTGCTCGGGACGGTAAAGTTTACCATCAATTATATCGATTCGGTTGTCGGATTTACAGTGGATTGTTTTAATACGGCATTGTAAATATATAAAATCATACCGATTGTTACTGATGCATCAGCAACGTTGAAAATATACCAATGGTAACTACCAATCATAAAATCAAAAAAATCTACAACAGTACCAAAAAGAATTCTATCAATCAGATTGCCGAACGCGCCTGCTAAAATCAATGCCAAAGACAATCGTAGTGTCAAATCACTGTTCTTTTCCTGCCAAAAATACCAGGCGAGAAATACAGTCATTAGCAGTGATACTGAAGTAAAGAAATAAATACCGCCAGGAAAATTCAATCCAAAAGCCATGCCATCATTGGTAACATAAGTAAAATGAAAAAAGTTCTGTATGACTGGCTTTGACTCACCCAGCATCATCGCACTGCGAGTAACTGCTTTCGTGATCTGATCGATAACCACGATTACAGCACTCACAAGCATTACTTTCACACTAGGCCAAGTTTTTCTTTTTCTTTACAACCAACACACTTGGTAGCATTGGGCACCTCCAGCAAACGTTCTTCAGGAATCAATTCTGCACAAATCTTACATATCCCAAATATCCCTTCATCTATACGATCAAGCGCTACCTCAAGGTTTTTATAATAATCGCTCTCACGGCCCATTAATATATAATTTTTTTCCTGCTCAAAAGAGTCTGTCCCTGCATCAGCCATATGAGTACTGAAGACGGCCTCCTGAGATGACCCTTCGCTATTATTACCATTATCCAGTATACCTTCATGGATATCACCCATATCTTCTGCTACCTTTTCCATTCTTTTTTCGATAGATATTCGAAATCGTTTCAGTTTTTCTTTAGAATACTTTTTTGCCATAATAAATCCTTTCAATCAATTATACACGATCAATACCAAGTCTGACTTCAACACCACCAACCTCAAAAGTATCTTCATATTCACTTGACTTGAATTCATCTGCCATATTTATAGTTAATGTTTCATTCATAAAATAATCCTTATATGCGCGAACCGCTTCTCCAACTGTGCCTTCAAAAGAGCCATAAATATTGATACGATCCTCGACCGCGAAATTAGCATCTTTCCTCATAATTTGCACGTGACGAATTACATCTCTCACAACACCTTCTTGAACCAATTCCTTCGTTAATTTTATGGTCAATCGGACTGTAATCCCACCATCTGATTCTGTAGTGAAACCCTGTTTTGTCCTCGTGACGATTAGGAATGCATCCCTTGTCAACACAAGTGTGTCTGATTGCAATTGTAATGTTACCTCACCAGTTGTATTTAGATCACGCAATATTTCGTTGCCATCCATAGCAACAAGCACCTCTTTTATCTCGGGAAGATATTGACCATTTTCTTTGCCGATTACAGGAAGATTGGGCTTTACTTCACGCTCAATGAGAATATTACTATTATCAACCCACTTTATATTTTTTACATTTAGTTCATCCAGTACAATGCTCTGTTGCTCCAGGATAAATTCTACCAATTCATTATCATCCAGATGAAAACAAAGTTCTGCCAAAGGCTGTCTTATTTTTAATTCAGCCTTGTTTCGCGCGGAGCGTCCCAACTCTACAATTTTTCGCAGTGTGTCCACCTGCTGGATCAGTTTTAGATCGATTTTTGCTTTATCAACCTTTGGATAATCAGATAAATGGATACTTTCGGGCAATGATTGATCGGTGTTGCGAGCCAGATTCTGATAAATTTCCTCTGTCATAAATGGTAGAATTGGCGCGATAATCTTGATACTCGTCAGCAATACCTGATAAAGCGTGTGATAAGCTGCTTGTTTATCGGCATCATCTTCCGATTTCCAAAACCGTCTTCTACTGCGTCGTATATACCAATTGGATAAATCATCCAAAAATCGTTCGAAGTGACGGATGAATTTATCCACCCGATACCCATCAAATGCCGCTAACGCCTGCTGAATGAGCAAATTGGATTTTGCCAAAATCCATCGATCCAGAATGGTTAAATCATCATTCTTTACTTTTGATTTACTCGGCGAAAAACCATCTACAGCGGCATAGGTGGCAAAAAATGAATAGACATTCCATAATGTAATCAACTTACGACGAACCTCATTCGCCGGTCCGTGTCCGAACAGTAAATTATTTTCAATATTCTGATTGGCATACATCCAGCGCATTACATCCACACCTATTTCTTCAGCTGCATCATCAAACCAGATTGCATTTCCCCAAGATTTGTGCATATCACGACCAGTCTCATCTTTTACAAGCGCATGGCCCAGCAACGTTTTAAACGGTGCCCTATCCTCCATGACTGTTGATAAAGCAAGCAATGAATAGAACCAATTACGGAACTGACCGGGAAAGCTTTCCACAACAAAATCGCCGGGGAACCATTTGTCCCAATATGTTCGATCATCATTATAGTGAAGAGTGGAATATGGCACAATACCCGCATCGAGCCAGGGGTTACCCACATCCAATATTCTGGTACCAATCAACCCTGATTCGGGGTGCCTGATCTTCACATTATCAATCCACGGTCTATGGGGACTTTGCCCTTCAAAGTCTTCCCAGCCTTCCACTGCAAGTTCCGCTAGTTCTTCCTTTGACCCCACAACAAAAAATGAACCATCTTCAAATTCCCAGATAGGTAATGCCAGACCCCAGAACCTTTTCTTGGAAATCATCCAATCACCCATATTGTCCAGCCATTCATGTTCCCTATCTTGACCCCATTCCGGAATCCATTCTATATCATCCACAACCTTTTTAATTCTGTCACGCCAATCCATATTGATATACCATTCATCGACCATACGAAATACCAATTCGTCACCGGAACGCCAGCAATGGGGATATATATGAGGATATTGTTCTGAATAAACCAGAAAGCCTCTTTCCTTCAAATCGGTAGTGATTTTTTCAACAGTACTTTTTTCAGTGGCGTTCAGACCAGTTAGCCACCCAAATTTATCCATAAATTTTGCTTCGTCATCCAGTGGCGCGATGTTAATGAAACCCATTTTCTTACCAATTTGATAATCAATATCGCCGCACCCAGGCGCCATATGTACAATGCCAGTTCCTTCACCAGCCACAACAATATCATTGCCTACACTATCCTTGCCGCCATCAATCACCCGATGACAGTTTACACCATTCAAGCCCTGGGCTTTCAATTCTTCGTTTGTGAATGGATAACCACCTAATTCCTGTTGCGCCTCAAAATCATCAAATGGTCCTGTATATTTCCAGCCTACCATTTCCGTACCCTTAATGGTACCTTCGACCTCATAACCACCCCGTTCCTTGAATATTTGTGCGATTGTTTTCAGTTTTGGGACTCCATCAATCCATTGCTTTTTTTCCTTGAACTGCTTTTCCAGTCGCTGAAATTCCAGGTTCTCCTTGGCAAAATAGTATAATGAACCATCTGCTGCGCGCAGTTTAACGTAATCAAGGTTCACGTTCACGGCAGCAATAACATTTGAAGTCAATGTCCAAGGTGTTGTGGTCCAAACAAGCAGATACTCCTGGTCCCGGTCCACAAGGGGAAAACGCACAAAAACAGATTCATGTGTAACAAGTTTTCTGCCCTCGATAATTTCCATTTGGGAGTAGGAAGTTCCTGATCTCCCGGACCAGGGTACTACATCAGTACCACGATAAATTTTTTCGTCTTCGAATAGTTTTTTTAGCATAGCCCAAATCGTGTAATTATTCTCATCAGACATGGTGAAATAGGAATTATCCCAATCCATCCAGTACCCAAGACGTTTAGACTGTTCCGTCTGAATCGCTGAATATTTACGAACCCGATCCTTACAGAGATTTACAAATTTTTCAATGCCATATTCTTCCACATCTCGCTTCGATGCAAACCCGAGTTCTTTTTCAACCTCTACCTCTACCCACAGACCTTGGCAATCAAATCCGTTCTGGTAACGCAGGTCAAAGCCCTGCATGGCCTTGTAGCGATTCATTATATCTTTAATGGTACGTCCCCAGGCATGGTGTACACCCATGGGGTTATTAGCTGTTATAGGACCATCAATAAAACTCCAAGGTTCCTTGCCCTGATTCAAGGCAACACGTTGTTTAAATATGTCGTTCTTTTCCCAAAACTTGAGGATGGAATGTTCAAGCTTTACGAAATCAACTTGTGGATCTACTCTCTTGATCATTTACTATATTGCAATACAGAAAATTCGCTTAGATAATCGGCGGATAATTTAGGCGCGTTCCTCTTCGGTATCAATCAGTTCGAGGTAGTATAAATAAAATGGCCTTCTAAAAAGAAGGCCTGATGATATGATTACGATAACTTAATTAACTATCAATCTCTAGCGCGTAAAAGCGTGATACATCATCCCTCTTTATCAGTAATAATACGGTATTTTTCCGGCTGCTGGTTCTTATCAGATCTTTGAATTCATCCGCATTTCGTACATTATCGGTACCCACTCTCGTGATCAGATCACCTTCGCGGATGCCAGCAAGGTATGCTTCACTATCTCTATTGACCTCTGTAACCACGACACCATGCTCTTGAGATGACAGCCCATAGTGGGAACGAAGTGAATTATCCAGGTCTTGAACTGTGAGACCCAGGCTGCTTGATTTTTCAGTGCGCATAAACGCCAGTTGAGGTTCATCCGGTAACTCACCCAATTTCACATATATAGATTTACGTCTTCCATCACGTATTATATCGACTTTATATCGTTTACCTGGTTCTGCTGAAGAAACGACATTTTTCAGGTGACTGGAATTATTTATGGAAATATCGTTGAATTCAAGAATCACGTCTCCAGTGATCAATCCAGCATTATCGGCTGGACTCGCACTCGCTACATTACTGATCAATGCGCCATCGCGCGAATCGAGGTCCAAGGCCTTGGCATAGGAATCATCTATTTCTTGTATGGCAACACCAAGCCATCCGCGCACCACATACCCCTTATTAATAAGATCATTCATGACCTTATTAACCATATTTGCTGGAATGGCAAAACCAACTCCGCGGTTGGACCGATCGTATCCACCCGTAGCGATTGCTGTATTAATTCCAATCAACTCACCATTCAGGTTGACCAACGCACCGCCACTATTCCCGGGGTTGATTGCCGCGTCTATTTGGATAAAATCTTCGTAATTCTGCCTGGAAATGATATCACTGCGGCCCATAGCACTTATAATACCTGCCGTGACAGTATGGCTTAAATTATCGGAAAAGGGGCTGCCAATAGCGAGCACCCATTCACCAACGCGAAGCTTATCGGAATCACCAATTTCTACCTCAGTTAAGTCATCCCCTTCTATTTGCAAAACAGCTAAATCTGATTTTGGATCAGAGCCAACTACTGTTGCTTCAAATGTACGCTTGTCCATGAGTTTGACTGTGATTTTATCCATATCTTCTACAACGTGGTTGTTGGTTACGATATAGCCTTTGTGGGCATCAATTATTACCCCTGAGCCAAGGGCTTTTGTTCGGAATTCCCGATCCTGATCCAAATCCCGGTCCCAACCGAAAAAACGATTAAAAGGATACTGATTTTGGAAGTGGTCTATCTTAATTATTTTATCGGTTGAAATAGTTACAACAGCAGGATTTACTTTTTCCGCAACATTAGCAAATGTTTCGCTGAATTGACGAATAATAGATCGTTGTGCAAACCCAACTGAAAAAATGATTGAAAAGACGATTAACAAATTTTTTCTCATTGATATTCTCCGTTAGTGAATTTACTTACCCATTATTATGAAACTATTATAAAAAAGTTTCCAATAAAAAACGGCCTTTAAATTAGACCGTTTTAAAAAAGATATTTGTATAATGGTTTATTTCAGCAGCACCATTTTCTTAGTATTATGAAAACTGGGTGATGTTAAACTGTATATGTACACCCCAGTACTCACCGACTCACCACGATCATTCAAACCATCCCATACCACACGATGATAACCAGCCTGAAGCTCACTACTCACCAACTGACGAACCTGTTGACCCATTAAATTATACACCACTAGATCTACAGCACTCACATCCGGTACATCAAACTGAATCTCTGTTACCGGATTAAACGGATTTGGGAAATTCTGGTATAACGCATACTGCATTGGAATTAACTCCAAGGCAACACTGCCATCGCCCTTAGCTTGAACTGGTATATCCTGACCATCCTGACCAATTAACTGTATCCCACTTATATCTACCTTTACACGCACACCACGACCAGTATTGATCATTACCGGTATTGTAATAAACCCATTCGCACTAAAAGCAAGTAAGCCACCATTCATATTGACAGCCAGTACTCTGGTTGACCCATCCTCAAGTGTATGGGAATTGATCAGGACACCTTCCTGCAACTCATTAAGTAATGGACTGCCAAATGCAAGACTGGACATATCCGCTGATAGATCAAATTGTATACCCCGGACAACACCATCATAGGCCAGATCCAGCAGTAATGACGTACCACCACCATTACGCAAAGATAGCTCAGCGATAGACTCTACATCCGTCGCTATGCGACGACCGTATGAACCGTAAATAATATCTACGATGAGCACCACGTCCTGAATGTTGATCAGTTCATCCTTATTAACATCCGCGCCACGGCCCTGGTCCTCGGTTGGCTCAATCGCCTCAAGTACATAATCGGCAACTGCCAGTAAATCTGATATAGATACATTACTATCAAAATCCGTGTCACCAAGTGTATAAGGTACCGTACAAGCCTCGGAAGATTTCTTTGATTCTACAATACCATAGCTATCGGTCTGGAAGCTGGCACTAACAGCGTAACAATATTCTACATAGTTGGCCGGCACGGTTATTGTTGCAGTTGTATCGCTAGGTTCTGTAGTTGCTACCAATGTATCAACACCATCCAGGACCTGGTAAACATTATAGCCAGTCATACTATCGGTACGAGCAGACTGTGTAGGGAATGCGATTAATTCTTCACCAGAAATCTCATAACTCGGCAAACCAGTTGAGTTTCCATCTATTATGGCGGCAACATTTTCCATATTCTCATGGATCACATCTGCAGTAGTAACCAGTTCTTGAATATCTTCACGGCTAGTATTTTCCAAACCAGCAACG
>CAJXWT010000055.1 GCA_913062595.1 uncultured Fidelibacterota bacterium | reverse complement strand
AATTGCCGTTAGCATTAGTGGTTCCTGTTTGTCCAGATATGGTCACCAATACGTTGGCTACCGGACTGCGGTCTACCGCATTTAGTACTTTACCGGAAACTCCGACACCGGGAAGTGAGATTACTTCAATAGCGATAGTCGCAGCGTCCGAAGCGCCGTACCCATCAGCCACGGTGCAGGAAATAAAGTAAATACCGAGCTCAAGAGGAGCGACCCAGGTGGCTTTATTGCCGTCAGGTGTCAATGTACCGCTGGTGCATTTCCAGATGTATCCCAGTTTGTCACCATCCTCATCAGTAGCTGTGCACTCCAGCTGTATCGAACCGCCTGCTTCCACCAGCGAATCATTGGCCGTGAGCGAAAGGATCTCATTTCCTGAATTGTAGTTGTCGCCGCAACTCCAAATAAAGAGGGCTAGTAGCGCGATACTGGTAACAATTAAGGTCTGCTTCATATTACAGTAATATCGATGATTTCCATGGTGCTTCCGTCATTCCCATCTACCACTTCACAGGAAATAGAATAAGTTCCCTGCTCACTAGGCGCTGTCCAGGTAGCAGTGCTTCCGTTTGGAGCTAAACTGCCGTTTGTACATTCCCAGCTATAGGTTAAATCATCATCATCATCATCATCTTCCGCGTTGCAGGTTAATACTACATTTTCACCAGGGGACACGGTTGTGTTATCAGCGGTGAGACTGGTGATAACAGGTTCAGTGTTGGATAAACTGCAGCTAGCCAGCATGGATGCAACAACGATCAGAATTGTTTTTATTTTCACGGGTCTAATATCTATGTGTACGCAGTAATTTACTGTGGCAAAATGTACGCGATTATTATGCATAATATTAACAGATTTTGTCCAACAAGGTATCATTAATGAAACAGTTGTTTGGACTGGTTGTGGTATTGCCCCTATGCCTTGCAGCGCAAAGTTATGCCACCATCAATGCTTGGACCTGCAACGGTGTCACCGACCGGGCCGTATTGCATAAGGATGCACTGTCCGCAGCATTACTTTCCAGTCCGGTACTGGCTGCTACTGCCCGGTCCAATACAGTAGTTGCCTTTCCAACGCCGGAAGGGAAGTTCAAGGATTTTCGCATGTTTTTATCCCCGGTCATGCCCGCCAGCCTGGCCCAGAAATATCCAGATATTCAGACCTATACTGGCATCGGTCTTGATAATCCCAGTGAACGGGTGAGTGTAACTACCAGCAACAGTGGTATCAAGGCCATGATCCTGGGTAGCAAGGGCAACATTTTCATCGATCCCGTAAAGGAAATTACTGGCACCTATCGCATTTCCTACCAGGAGAATACAGAGCCAATAATCAACCATTGCCTCGGCTGTGGCAGCGGGGATGCCATTATGGTAGAACCATCACCCGGCGTCAGCGTGAGTCGGAATGATTTCCCGGCCTGTGTGGGTGAGACCCAGCCCTGCTATATTATTGGTGATACACTAGTCACATACCGTTTCGCTGGTATATTGACCGCCGAGGCCAATAATGAATTTGCGGATGGCACAGTAGCTGGCGGTTTGGCCTGGATGAATGCCCTGGTAAACCAGATCAACCTGTTATGGGTGCGAGAGTTAAGCTTTCGCTTGGAACTGATCGAATACAGTGATTCGCTAATATATACAGATGACAACCAGACGCCCTGGTTATTTACGGAATATGATATGTATGTGGAATTACCAAGGGTTTTGGACCATTTAATCGATGTGATTGGTCCCGGAGGTTATAATACCCCGGCCAGTTCCTTGATGTGGGAATATGGTGCTGTGTTCAATGTGGGCTATGGTGGCGGCCTGGCCTATGTACCAGGATCCACATCTGCAAACCTGCCTTATTACACAATATTTAATCACGAGATCGGTCATAATCTGGGTTCCAGTCATAACTGTTCAATAGAAAATGGTTGGAGCAGTACAATTGGGGGTAGCATTATGTGCTGGCGGGGGAATACGCTGCCTGGCAGTGGCGGTGATCAGTATACGTCACACACCATTGATATTGCCATCAAATACCAGAAAGAGATGTTCTGGAGCAATGGTTATGATTACCAGCGCGGCTGGACACGCGTACCTACAGGCAATACACCGCCGGAAGTTGGTGTACCTGCTGGCGGATTCACGATCCCCAAGGAAACGCCATTTGTCTTGGAAGGCTATGCTGTGGATGTATTTGTTGATATTCCCACATTATCCTGGGAACAGAATGACGCCTCTGACTCGACCTTTGAATCACCGGATTTTCCGGAATTCACCGGACCGTTATTCTGCAGCGTGGATGGTACTCTGGAGGGCTACAAAAGGTATTTCCCCCACATGGCCGGCTTACTTGAAAATCAGTATGACACACCCCTTAGTCCAGGGAACGACTACCTGATTGAAAAACTGCCTTTCGCCGAACGGGAGATAAATATGCGGCTGCTGGCCCGGGATAATAATCTTTATGCCGGTGGTTTCAGTTACGCCAATGTCCAGTTGTTTGTTGCCGGAGATGCGGGGCCATTCCGGGTAACATCGCAAGCGGTGACCTGGGAAGTGGGTACTACTGTAACTGTCAGCTGGGATGTGGCCAATACAGATGAACCAGCGGGGGTGAATAGTGCTGCGGTGGATATATATTTGTCCATCAATGGCGGCGAAAATTTTGATATTGTACTGGCTGAAGCTGTGGCCAATGATGGCACCCATGATATCGTGGTACCAGTAATTCCCACTAGCCCTGCCTGCCGGTTGCTGGTGAAAAGCGCTGATAACATATTTTTTGATATAAATGATTCCTTTTTCACGATTCATAATTCTGCCGTTCCACAGATAACGGTTGATGCCACCACCATTACATTGAACCTACCGGCTGATACCGTTTTTATTATAGAGCGGGAAATATCTAATACCGGAGAAACTGGGTCCGTCCTAACCTATGATCTGGCCGTGGAATACAATCTAAATGGTGCCGGGTATTTATCGTTTGATGGCAGTGATGATTATGTGGATTTAGGGACAAATTTGTTGAGTGGGTTTGGCGATTTTTCTATTTCTCTCTGGGTGAATACGACAGGAACAGATCAGGTCATAATCCAGCAACGCAATGGTGGATTTAACGGTGAACATCAATTGCGGATTAACGGGAATGGTAATCCCAATTTCTGGACTTATAGCGATGGTTGGCAATGGTCCGTCACAGCAGCAGAAATGATCAATGATGACACCTGGCATCATATTGTTGTGGTGCAGGATGAAACATTGGGGGGCGGCCGGATCTATGTGGATGGTTCAGAGAGCGCCAGCAGTTCTGGCGGCCTGGTGAATTTGAATGGCGGTTTCCATTCTTATCTGGGCGCCGATATGCGCGATCACGTGGAATACCTTGCCGGGGCCATAGATGATGTGGGTGTTTTTAGTGGTGCACTTACAGCCAGTGATGTTAGCACATTATTTACTGCGGGACCGGGATTTAATTTGAGCTATGACCATGATGGTTATAATTCCGCGGAGCATTTGGTTGCCTTTTATCCCATGAATACCATGAATGGAACAGCACTGGTAGATGCCAGCGGTAATGGCCACGATGGTGTAATTGAAGGGCCCGTTTGGGCAGGAGACTTGGTGCCAGAACCGCAGTGGATCATGGTTTCTGGCGGCACCGGCTGGCTGGAATCTGGCGCTGCGGAAGAATTGGATATTATTGTTATTACCACTGGGTTGACGACAGATGCAGTGTATAATGCCGCTGTGCTGGTGTTGACTGCGGCTGAAGCAGTAACCATACCTGTTTATCTTCTGGTTAATGAGGATTTAGGTGTTTCTGATCCACAGTTAATTGTTGCTTACAGGCTTTACCCAGCCTATCCTAATCCCTTTAATCCCGTGACAACGATTCAGTATTCTATCCCCGCTGTAGTGGATGTTCGGCTCAGTATATATAATATGCTGGGTGAGGAAGTAGAGATCCTAGCTGCCGGGAAACACCAGCCTGGCAACTACACAGTCAGCTGGAATGGATCGCGGTTTTCATCAGGAATGTATTTTTATCGGTTGTACACTAGTGAATTTTCCACAGTTCGCAAATTACTATTGCTGAAGTAGTAATAATCATTAGTCTTTAGTAAAATGGTTCAGATTTTACCATAATAATCTGGAGGAAGAATGACCATTAAATTTTTCACATTGTTTGTATCGTTGGTATGTTTATCTGCGGAGACACCGTTGCGTCCCGTGTCAACTTATTCTATAGTTGCTCTGGATCAAGAAACGGGTCAACTCGGTGTAGCTGTACAAAGTCACTGGTTTTCAGTGGGAACCGTGGTACCTTGGGCTAAGGCTGGTGTAGGGGCAGTTGCTACCCAGGCCATTGCCGAACCATCTTATGGTCCTAAAGGGCTGGCTTTGATGGAACAGGGTATCCCTGCGGATGAAGCTTTGCAGTCCCTGCTAGCCAAAGACCCTGGTGAGAATGCTCGTCAGGTAGCTATGGTAGATGCCCAGGGCAATGTAGGGGTGCACACCGGTTCGCGCTGTATTAGCTATGCCAGTCACCGTACCGGTAAGAGTTATTCTGTCCAGGCCAATATTATGGCCAAACCTACGGTCCCGGCGGCCATGGTCCAGGCCTTTGAAAGTACAACTGGTGACCTGGCGGAACGTATGCTGGCCGCCCTGGATGCTGCAGAAGCAGAAGGGGGAGACCTGCGAGGCCGCCAATCGGCGGCAATGCTGGTGGTTAGCGGTGAGCCAACAGGCGATTCCTGGAAGGATCGTATTGTTGATCTGGATGTCGCTGATCATAAAGATCCCCTGGGAGAATTACGGCGCTTGCTGCGAATCAGTCGGGCCTACCGCCACGCGCAAAAAGGGGATGAATACATGGAACAGAACGAGATGAATATGGCCCTGCAGGAATATACTGCCGCCGCAAAATTCTACCCGGAAAACCCGGAACTGCCTTTTTGGACCGCAGTAACGTTGGCTCAAACAGGTGAGCTGCAAAAAGCATTACCAATTTTCAATGATGTATTTGGTCGTAATAAGAATCTACGAGAATTGATACCGCGCATCGTACGCGCCGGGTTCCTGACCAATGAACAAAAAGTTTTACAACAGATCTTGGCCCAGTAGTTGTTAACATTGAACATGACTGGTAAGACCAAACAATCCCTGCTGTTTTCATTTACTATCCTATTACTGGTGAGTTGCGATCCGCTGGTAACTGAATTCCCAGCGGAGCAGATGGCCACGGAGTACACGGCTAAAACGCTCACTGCGCCACCCAACAAAGATACACTAACCGTAGTAACCTGGAATATTCGTTTTGGCATTGGGCGAGCGGAGTGGTTTGGTGATTCCTGCGGTGAATTGGTGCTTTTTGATACGGATGAAATTCAGGATGGGTTGGAATTGCTAGCCGCAAAGATCACGGCAATGGGTGCCGATATCCTGCTGCTGCAGGAAGTGGATACTGATTCCAAACGGTCTGCCTACGTAGACCAGGTACAGTGGTTATTGGATAATACGGAATTTAATTACGGTGTCTATGCCTCCATGTGGGAGGTACAGTTTGTACCCAGCGATGGGTTGGGACGCGTTAATACTGGCAACGCCATCCTGTCGCACTGGCCGTTGAGTGAAGCTGAGCGGATTCAACTGTCTCTGCGTGGTGATCAGGATGCGCTTACTAGAGCATTTTATGTCCGTCGTAATGTGTTACGAGCCAAGGTTAACTATCCAGGCAGTCCTTTTTGGGCAGTCGATATCCATGCCTCTGCATTTTCCAACGATGATACCAAACAAAAACAGTACCTGGAATTCAAGGCGGTATTAGATGAGCTCAATGCCCAGGGGGAAAATTTTGTTGCCGGTGGTGATCTCAATGAATTACCTCCCGGTGCCGCAAAAAATAATTATTGTGATAACGACCGCTGTCCAGGTGAATCAGCAGAAGATGATGAAGGTTGCGATTTCAGCAATGAGACCACCTGGATCAGCCCTTTGTTTGATAGCTATATACCGGGCGTATCCCTTGTAAATTATCTACAGGATGAGAATCGTCATTTTACCCATGCCTCCACTCATGATGCCAACGATGAACGCTACCAGTGGAACAGGAAACTGGATTATCTTTTTACCAATACGGATTGGGTTCCCCGCTCTACAATAACGCATCAGGATGCCGTGCTGGAATCAGACCATGTAGCTGTAGCAGCTAAGTGGGTGGTACCATGAGAAAGTTGTTTGTTATAATTATTGCGCTGTGCGGCTGGAACCATGCCGATACCAATATTTGGTCATCTGGAACTGCACATTCGCTGCCCAAAGGACAATGGGAAGTTGGATTATTCCAACCGCTTCGTTATGGTCTTACCGATAATCAGGATATCTTACTACATCATCAAGGATATTATCTGCCAATTCTTTCCTTAAAATTATTACCGAATCTGGTTTTTAAGAAAACCTGGACAGAAAAGAATAGCTGGACCATTGCTAGCAGGCATGGTTTTTATTACCCCACACCGTTACTGCAGTCCATCACTGGTGCTGGAAAATTCAAGATCGTTGCCCCCCAGTTCGAGTTTCCCACGTTGATCGGTCTCACCAATGAAATACTGGCTACACGTTCCGTAGGTACTGGCCAGTTGACCGGGAAAGCCGGCCTGTTGCTCGGCTTAGGAGGTGGTGATCTGGATCCCACATCTACTATTGATGTTCCTCTGGTGTATCCCCGTTTGGCTGTTTATTACAACGGTTGGGGTCTGCGCCTGGGAGCCGATTATGTGGCCCCAGTAAAAGGTCGCTGGTCTGGTTTTGTGGATGGGGATGTATTTCTGTACCCAGGCAGCGCCTCCGCGCTTTTTTTTGAGACCAAAGTATTGTTGATCTGGACCAAGAGCAGTCGGTTGCGGTTCATGGTAGGCTATAAACTTACTTATGGTGAATATCCTTTTGGTTCCCACTGGCAAATCCTGCCACCGAAACTACCTACATTCCCTGGGGGGTGGCCTTTGATCGACATTCAGATCACCTGGTAATATTCGTCTAACCAATACGTTAAAATAAATTATTCGGCCGGCATAATTCGTAACGATAACTTCTGCGAATGTTTTTCCAGAAAAAAATAGTCCTCAGTTTTCTGTGTTTTGTACAGGTCATATTGGCTCAGGATCCAATTCGCGGCGTGGTGCAGGATGCAGAAACAGGCGCGCCGATTATCGGTGTTAATATTTTACTTATCGGTACGGAAACAGGCACTGTAACGGATACGGAAGGATCATTTGTGCTGGCAATATCTGTGGATATAGAGCCGGCATTACGCCTTTCCCATATCGCCTATAACACTGTGGAAGTAATGATTGACTCCAGTTATACTGGTATCATTCAACTGGAGCCAGCAGTGATCGAGGGCCAGGAAATCGAGGTCGTTGGGGTGAAATCCAAAACAGAGATGGATGTTGCGTCATCCATAGATATGCTGGATATTGCTGAGATTGAAATACAGGGTGCGCGCGATCTGGGCAGTGCCTTGCGACGTGTCAGCAGCGTGAAAATGGATTATTCTTCCAGCGGTAAACAGACGATTAGTATCCGCGGCAGTAATGCCACTGATGTAGCTGTTTTTTTGGATGGTGTACGCTTAAACGATGCCAATACTGGCGTAGCGGATCTTTCCACAATTGATCTCAATGCTCTAGAGCAAATTCAGGTGATCAAGGGTGGAAATTCATCATTGTTTGGCAGTGGTGCTATTGGTGGTGTATTGAATATGGAGAGCAAAACTGCGCAAAAGAATTCACTGTACTTGAACAGCGGTGCCGGGCAAACCTATGACGACGACATGGATCTTTCATTAGGGGCAACGGCAGTGTTGGGTCCGGCAGGAATCGGCGGACGCTATACGGCCAAGGCCAGGGCTTTTGGTGGTCGAACGACAACCACATCACTGTTTGCCAACGCATTTGGCGGACTGGACTTGCGTTCTGGGCGGTTGGATATGCGTTGGTTCCAGCTCAACAAGAATCTGGAATTTCCATCTGGTAGTGTTGATAGTGGTGATAGTTTATCCATACTAAGCGTTAATTACCGCGGTGATATTCTGGGCACAAGCGGTTGGAAATTCCTGGCCGGATTGAAGGATTGGAGCCTGAATCAAGATTTTTTCTCCAGTCTTAATGAATACCTGAGCGATCATTCCCGCAATATTCATGTATCCAAATTGATCAACTGGTGGGATTTTGAAGGCACGGTCCAGTATGAAG
Organism: uncultured Fidelibacterota bacterium; assembly: GCA_913062595.1. GTDB lineage: Bacteria > Fidelibacterota > Marinisomatia > Marinisomatales > TCS55. The sequence continues at coordinate 7,447 of CAJXWT010000055.1, read as the reverse complement.
CAGAGTACCAGACCTTTGATGGCGATAAATCCTACTTCAATATTAATGGGGATCCTACTGTTCATCATATTGCGGACATGGAGCGAAATACAAATGCACTGGCATTCGTCACCCGTTGGTCTGCAGACGCCGATCATCCCAATATTGATTTTATTAATTGGGAATTATCCTACCGAATGGACCAGATCGAGACATTTCAAAATGAACATTATGAATTCCCCTTACTGGTGACAGAGGGTCAGCTCATTATCTATGATGTACCGCAATCACGAGAATTAAAACATGTCTCCAGCAAACGGTTGGGGATTCATTTGGAAGGAAGAGGTGAAAAAACCTGGTATTCAATATTTGCCAACCAGGGCAACAATCAGCGCTTGCCTACGCTGGCGGACCTGTTTCGATTTTCGAATACAGAGACCGATAGCCTGCTGGACTCGCTGTTATCCAGTGAATATCTGAGTACCACCGAAATCAATCTGCAATTGCGTATTTCCAATCCACAGACTGAGCTGCCTATTGATGAAGTGTCGCTTGGACTCGATGTATTTATGAACGGCTACACGGATAAGATCGCTTACCGGGTATTCGAAGGCACCCCGGCTATACCGTTCAACGAACCTGTTGCGGAGATCCGCGGTGTAGAAGCAATGGTAGGTTTGCGAATGCTCAGTGATAGATTTTTATTATCCACCAGCGCTACTTTCTTGGATATCAGCTCACCCCTAGTCTTTCCTAATAAACCGGAGTACCGGCTTGTGTTCACCAGTGAATTGAACCTGGATTGGCTGGTACTCAGTATGGATCATGTCAACGAAGGAGAACAATATTTCTTTATTCCAGGGATTGGAGAAGGGCTGCGGAAACCCCGAGAAAACGCCAATCTGAATGTAACTTTGCGTAAGAGATTACTTGGATTGGATTGGTCTCTGTCTTATACCTGGCGCAATATTCTTTCCAAGGATGAATTAGACTGGACGCTGGAGGAGAGTCTGCGCCGCGGGTTCAACTATTTTGAGAAATACCGTGAAATCGTCAACCTGAAGGTCGAATTATAGTGTTCAGATCACGATGGTCATTAGTACTCATGTTTTTATGGCTTTCTTGTGATCTGCCTTTCTCCACGAAGCCATCTACGGAGGATGATTTATTTCTCGTAACTCATGATTATGATGGCCGTGTTATTCGTGAAAAAACAGCTGTCACTATATCTTGGTCAGATATTACCATAGAGGATTTCAAGGAATATCGTATTGAGAAAGCGAAGATTATTGCCGGGGATTATTACTGGGTTGATTTGGCGCATTTGCCTGATTCATTGACCACATCATATGTAGATACGCTGGATGATGATGGTACGTTTCAATACCGGGTGCGGGTCGTTGATCAGCGCGATCAATACCGCCATGAACTTTCTGAAGAATTTGTAGTGCCAAATATATCCTCATTATATATACCTGACCATTATGTTCATTTAGAAACGGCCTTCGACACCAAATTCATTGATAATGGCGATAGTATCATTTTTCGTCCCGGCGTTCACCCTGGGAATCACGATTTATTAGGTAAAGAGGTAGTGATTACATCCACTCACGGCCCAATTATTACTATCTTGATTGGTATCACAGCTCAACAATCTGTAATCAGTATTGATAAGGGGAAACTTGATGGTGTGTGTATTCAAAATGGTAGCGGTCTCAGTGGTGGTGGTGTATGGGCTGGCGGCACAGCTGTTGTTACCAACTGTTTCATAAGGAATAACCTGGCAGTGGAAGATCTTACCGCTAATATGCAGATTTATCCATCCGGACACGGTGGAGGTATTTTTATAACGGATACAGCGTTGGTAACAAATTGCAAGATTGTTAAGAATCGGTCCCGCCGCGGCGGCGGCGGCGTTGCAGCCGATGAGTTTGCCACAATAAGAAATTGTATAATCTATAGTAATATAAATGATGTTGCCCCATCCGGAGAACTAGAGTATCCTGGCGGCGGTTTATTTGTATCAAACCATTCTTTGGGTGTTACAATTAAAAACTGTCGATTCACCCGTAACAGAACGGAAAATACTGGCGGAGGTGTATTTGTTGCCGGCTTGGCCACGCTTAGTAATTGTATTATGAATTATAATTACGCCAAGCTGGGCGGTGGCGGAATCGCTTTGGGGCCAGGGAACTCCCTAGATGTATTAAACTGTTCATTATATAGAAATGGTTCGCACGATCAATACAGTACTCAATATTCAGTTATTTCAATGGGTAACATAGAATTAATTAATTGTATTATTTCAAGGGGCAGCCTTGTGGATGGGTCTAATATTAAATTTTATTCCATGAACAGTATCTATTCCCTGGTTCAGGAGCTCACCGTAGTTGCTGGTCCGGGTAATATAGTTGCGGATCCTCTTTTTGTGGACCCTGAACAATCCGATTTTCGCTTGGATCCTGAATCCCCTGCCATTAATGCCGGCCATCCGGGAAATGAATATAAGGATAGTAATGGGTCAAGGAATGATATGGGTGCTTTTGGCGGGCCGTACGGCGACGATTGGGAATGATTTATTCGACCAGTCCCCGTATGGTAATTATGTCCCAGTTTTTCATAGCCGCATTATCGGCTGTTAGTGTTACCGGGTAAATGCTCACAGCGTCGCGGTGGAAAAATACGTTACCAGAAAATCTGGCGCTGTCACCAGGAGCCATGGTCACATCGTGTCGGAAGAAAAGGCCCTGTTCAGATTGATCGTTGATCATAACAATTTTGATATGGATCTCCCAGCCAGAGATATTTACGTTAGCTGTGTTGGTAATTTCCCAGTCGGCGACGATATAACCATCATAACCTTGGAATTCCAGGCCCCATAATTGGGCATCGATTGGCACGTAACTGGATAAGGGGGTCAATTCGTCTTCACAGCCCCACATGAAAAGTAGCAGGCCAACCAATAATGATATCTTACGTTTGCTGCGGACCATGTTTAATCTGGAATAATTTATAATGGTTTTCCCGTATATTGACCTAGAAATTGATTAACGACAAGTATGTTTGTATTTGGTGAAAATGTAAAAAGATTTAGGATTGTTGCTTACGGTATAACCCTGCTAATAGTTTGTTTGAGTACCAGCGCTGCAACTTTCGCTCAGCCATTTTCTCTTAAGGGTCAGTTCTGGGGCAACATCCTGCATGGTAATGATCCCCCTGCAAGTCATTCTTCTTTTGTGACAGATCTGGGATACATTCCGATGCTATCCTTATCTCGCGATCTGTCCATTGATCGTTTTGTGGATCTGGAGTGGAGTTACCGCATGCAGTACAGGATGTATGAAGAAGATGTTGTTTTTAGCAGTAAACCATACCGACTGTGGCTGCGTTATTCCAGCGAAAAAATTGAGGCTCGTTTGGGCCTGCAGAAGATTGCCTTTGGACCGGCCATGGTACTGCGCTCGCTGGCCTGGTTTGATACGATTGACCCTAAGGACCCTACCGGCCAGACTGATGCAGTAGAAGCGTTCAGGTTGAGGCTATTCCCCACAAGTTCACTTGCCCTTTGGCTATGGTCCACGAATAGTGATCGGGATACATTGTCTTATGGTGGCCGGGCAGAACTTTCCACCAGTATTGGCGAATGGGGATTAACCTACCATCAGGATCCAGCTGAATTGGGCCAGAGCGTGGGTCAATTTCCAATTTTCATTTCCGGGCCACACCAGCGGATTGCCTTAGATTATCGTTATGATGGCTATTTCGGTTTCTGGTTTGAAGGTGCGGGAATATTTGCTGATAGCAAACAGGATGTGGAATTGAACCGCTTCACACTGTTTACTTTGGGTGCGGATTATACCATTCCTGTTGGATCTGGTCTATTGATCATGGCAGAAACAATGAAAATCAACGGCCCATCTACCGCAGCAGATAGCAGCAGTAAACTGACATATACGGCTCTCATGGCCAGCCTGCCAATCAACATGCTTCACCACCTCATGTTCATTGCCCAGATCGATTGGGATAATAGCCACATTTATAATTACCTACGGTGGGGTATTACCTATGATCATTTCAGCTTAAATTTCATTTTCTCAATTAGTCCGAGGCGAGATGATTACAACATCGCAAAGGAATACCTGCCAAAGACAGTAGCGGGTTTTGGAACTGGTTTGCAGTTCATGCTTATTTACAATCATTAAGAAAGAAAAGAAGATATGGGTAATTCTGTAGTAACGATTAATAACTTAGTTAAGCGCTTTCCAGTTGGTGGAGACTTTTTTACTGCGCTGAAGAATGTAAACCTAAGCCTGGAAAAAGGGGAGTTCACTGGATTGGTGGGACCTTCAGGTTCTGGAAAGACAACGCTGCTTAATGTGATTGGCGGCCTAGATTCACCAAGTGAGGGTTCGGTCACCGTATTGAAGAAATCACTGGGAGAAACATCCCATAACGAGCGTGCGGAGTTACGCCGAAAAAATATGGGTTTTATTTTCCAGAGCTACAACCTGCTTCCGGTTTACACAGTGTTTGAAAACGTGGAGTTGCCGCTGATACTGAACAAAGTCGATCCACAGGAACGGTATAATAAGGTTGCCCAAGCCATAGAATGGGTCGGACTCAGCGATAAGATCAATTCCCGTCCAGCAATGTTGAGCGGCGGCGAATGCCAGCGTACAGCCATTGCTAGGGCTATTGTCCACGAACCAACACTAGTGTTAGCGGATGAACCCACTGCCAACCTGGATGCAGAAAACTCTCATCACATTATGAAGATCATGGTTAAGCTAAATAAAGAACTGTCCACTTCCTTTATCTTTGCTACCCACGATGAAAAGATTATGGATTACCTGCGCCGGATCATCCATCTGGATGATGGACAAATTATTAATGATGAGCAGATAGATAGACCTAAATCTGGTAGTTAGATATGTTGTTTAAGATTGCCATTAAAAATCTCCTTGGTGCCAAGCTACGCACTTGGCTAAATGTCTTTGTAACAGCACTTTCTTTTTTCATGATAATCTTATTTTCAGCTATGTACGACGGCATGCGGGAGCATGCCAAACAGGTTACTATCGATACGGAGATCGCTGGTGGTGCCTATTGGCACCCTGAGTATGATCCCCTGGATCCCATGACCTTTGAAGATGCCCACTCTGCTTTGCCCGGAGATGTACAATTACTAGTGGATCAGAAAAAAGCGTTCCCAGTTTTGGTAAGCCAAGCTTCCATCTATCCCGGCGGCCGCATCATGCCGGTCATTATGAAGGGCATTCCCCCCGGTCAGAATATTGTTAACATGCCAACAGATGCACTTTCCGGACATGATGATATTGCTATACCAGTACTGATCGGGAAAGGAATGGCCAGCGATACCAAGCTGAATATAGGGGATTCGTTCACCATTCGCTGGCTGGATACTGACCGCACCTATGATGCCGATGAAGGGACCGTTGTGCATATTATGGATACGGAGAATTTCAAGCTGGATATGAGCCATATCTGGATACCGCTTAAAAAAGCACAAACCATGCTGGCTATGGAAGGAGAGGGCACTTATGTGACTTATGAAAAAGGACTTCCGCCGGTTCAAGACAAAGGGGATTGGATTCCTCGCGACGTGAAGTATCTGATCCGGGACATGGAAGCCCTCATTGAAGCAGATGAGCCCAATGCCGCGATAATGTATATCATACTTCTTTGTTTTGCGGCCATGGGTATTTTTAACGCCCAGGTGTTATCTATTTTTCGCCGGGGCAGAGAAATTGGAACCCTCATGGCTCTGGGGATGACCCGGACTCGGGTGGTAGGGCTTTTTACCCTGGAAGGCGGTCTTAATGCTTTCCTTGCTGCTATCATGACCGTAATTCTTTTCGGCCCATTACTTTGGTATTTTGGAAATAACGGTATCTGGCTCGGGGTGGATTATTCTGATGGAGCAATGGGCATAATAGTAGAGAAATACCTAATCCCGGTTTATTCAGTTGGTCTAGTTGTTACAACAACCATAATTGTATCCATCATTGTACTTATTGTGAGTTACCTGCCGTCCCGCCGAATTGCTCGGATGAAGCCTACCGATGCCTTACGGGGTAAAGTGACCGTATGATCAAATTTTTAACTAAAGGTATAATACGAGACCGATCAAGGAGTCTTTTTCCAGTTCTTGTAGTAACGCTGGCTGTGGCTATGATTATTTTCTTTCAGGGATTTTTTACCGGTATTATGAATAGTATGTTTCTTGATTCTGCCGTGGTATCCACGGGCCACGTGAAGGTCATGACCAGAGGTTATAAAGAAGAAAGCCAGCTTCTACCCAATGACTTGGCTCTTTTGGGAACAGATCAGCTGGTTAATGAATTGGGGCAGGATTATCCGGATCTTTTCTGGTCGCCGCGAATCACATTTGGTGGGCTTTTGGATGTCCCTGATGAAAATGGCGAGACCCAGGCACAGGGCCCTGTCCTTGCCCTAGGGATCGATTTTCTTTCACCCAAATCCCGACAAATTGAAATCTGGAAACTTGAACGCCGCCTCATAGATGGAAGACTGCCGGAAAATGCGAATGAAGCGTTACTCAGCACCAGGTTGGCTGGGCAGCTGGGACTCTCTTCTGGTGAGACTGTAACCTTAATTGGATCCACTATGTACAATGCCTTTACCACTTTTAACTTTACCGTTGTCGGTACCTTTAAACTGAATTTGGGCCCAGTGGACAGGCAGATGATGCTAGTGGATATAACAGGTGCCCGGTTGGCACTGGACATGGAAAATGCCTCTTCTGAGATATTGGGCTACACAAATTCACTTTATTACGATGATACAGCTGCTGTCGCACTTAGGGGGCGATATAACAAAATTAACAGTGATAGCACCGATATTTTTAGCCCGATCATGATGGCTCTGCGGGATGTAAATCAGATGGGCACCATGGTGGATTATATGAGTGCAGCTAGTGGTTTAATAGTGGGCGTTTTCTTGGTCATTTCTATGATAGTGCTTTGGAACATGGGTCTAATGAATGGTCTGCGGCGCTACGGTGAGATCGGGATGCGCCTGGCCATGGGGGAATCAAAAGGCCAGGTCTATCGCTCTATGATCATGGAGTCAGTCATAATCGGGTTCATTGGCACTATTATTGGCACAGCCATGGGGCTCGGACTTACCTATTATATGCAGGAAGTGGGTTTGGATTATTCGGATGCTATGGAAAGCCTGGGTTCAACCGAAATTATTATGTCCAATGTTTTCTATGCCCAGGTAACCCCGGAACTTTACTATATCGGTTTTATGCCCGGTGTCCTGGCCACTGTATTGGGGACTATGCTTGCTGGTCGGGCCATATACAAGCGGGAAATGGCCCAATTGTTTAAGGAACTGGAAACATGATTAAGATAGTTGTTTTTCTTTTATCATTTTCTTTTTTGCTGGGGCAATCAGATGAAATGACAGTTCAGGATATTAT
>CAJXWT010000054.1 GCA_913062595.1 uncultured Fidelibacterota bacterium | reverse complement strand
GCTGTTCGCCCATTAAAGTGGTACGTGAGCTGGGTTTAGAACGTCGTGAGACAGTTCGGTCTCTATCCGCCGTGGGCACAGGAGATTTGAGGGAATCTGCTTCTAGTACGAGAGGACCGAAGTGGACGAACCTCTAGTGTACCAGTTGTCATATCAATGGCACCGCTGGGTAGCTATGTTCGGAAAGGATAAGCGCTGAAAGCATATAAGCGCGAAACCTGACCCAAGATAAGATCTCCCTACCGTAAGGTAATAAGGCTCGTTGCAGACTACAACGTTGATAGGCTGCAGGTGTAAGTGTGGTAACACATTCAGCCGAGCAGTACTAATATGCCGAACGACTTTATCAAATTTTTCTCTTTGTAAAATGGGCACTACGTTAATCTCCAAAACTTATATTGAAGCTTTCCGGCGACTATAGCATAGGGGCAACACCCGTTCCCATCCCGAACACGGCAGTTAAGACCTATAGCGCCGATGATATTGCGCGGGAGACTAGCGTGAGAAAGTAGGTCATCGCCGGGAATAATTAAAAAAACCCTCTTTAGACAGAGGGTTTTTTTTGTGATCTTTAACACACACTAGTATATTGTTATTGAAAAGACGAGAACAAATCCGGTAAATTCATATTTAGGAGGTTGAAGATGAAGTTTGTTTCCAGAGCATTATTTTATATTTGTTTTTTAGCTTATTTACCGCTGAAAGCCCAAAATGTCACCCTTACAGGCACTATTTATGATTATGCCACCTATTATGTTTCCAGCTTTGATCCCCAGACAGGTGCGTCAGATTTTCAATTATTTCGATACACGCTCAGTTCAGATTCTTATCCCGTTTGGATCAAAGTAACCTTTCGGGCCACCATGCTTTCACCTGCGCTTGGTATCAACACGGAGACCGCAATTCTAGATCTGTATACATCTCCATTCCTTTTGGAGAATGATATTATACTGGATAATAGAGATCTCTCAACAACAACAACCGAATTACGGGATCTAACCGGGGCACCGATCAACCTGTCTGTTTTCATACAAGATGTCATTGATGTAGCTGATCTGAATGCCATGCTTAGTTCGATAATGACTACAGGGCGATTGGCTGATGGAAATTATACATTCCAATTCGGTGTAGCGTCTGGTTCAACTGAAAGCGCCTGTGAATCAGCGTCTCCAATATTTGAGACCAGGACAATCATTGTAGAGTCACCAAGTGCGATAAACCTGGAATACCCAGGCGGTGCTCTATCCGATACATCATTATTAGAGATTTTTACTACCTATCCATTACTGGTGTGGTCCTCATCAAGTTGCAATAGATGTGCATCATTTGTACGGGTTGCAGAATTTAATCCCAGTGTTCATTCATCCATGGATGAAGCTATTCAGGATGAAAGGCGCTTACCTTTTGATCAGGCACAAGAGTGGGAAAATATAGGTATCGTAAATAGCTATCAATATCCTTTGTCTGGTGCTCTGCCTTTAGAATATGGTAAGGTGTATGTATGGCAAGTTAAGCATGAATTAACAACAACTGCTGGATCAGATGAACTGCTATCCTCGATTTATGCATTTCGTATCCAGGATGTAGCATCCGGTACAACTACCACTTCATACCATCCGATTGTACAGATACTTCAACAGGTGTTAAGTGAAGACCAATTCAATTCGCTTTTTGGACCCAGTGCGGTATTGGATGGGTTCTCACCTTCAGGTACCTATAGAATTAATGGTGATTCAGACGATTTGTCTGCTGCAATCTCACTACTGAGCCAGATCACAAATGGGACAGCTAGTATAACAAATGTAGAAGTGCAGGATTAATGATCCGTAAAAGTATTTTATTAATTATTTTGCTTACTGCGAGCCAATTTGTATTAGCTCAGCGCATTGCTATTGCGACGAAGGCAATGGGTGCGGTTGAGATTGACAAAAAAGCGAAGCCAGGATACAATAGTTTAAAAGCTGGTACTATACTGGATGACGGTGATCGTATCCGTACTGGTTCAGATGGTTTTACCCTGGTGATCTTTATTGATGATAAGTCTCAGTTAAAAATCAAGGGGGACTCAGAAGTAACCATCGCAGGGAAAAAGATCGCTTCAGCTATATCCAAGAATATTCGCTTGGAAAACGGTACTGTTAGAGCACAGGTGAACAAGCAGAGAAAAGGTGAATTTGTAATTCAAAGTACCACATCTGTTGCTTCTGTTAAAGGTACAGACTTCTGGTTTATTGCCAATTCGGAAGAGGGGGATATGGTTATAGGTCTCGAAGGAATTGTAGATCTCTTTAATGTAATCAGCGGATTAAGTGTTGATGTTACTGCAGGAAATACAGGTACATCAGACAGCAACGGAAATATTGATGTAAATGAGACAAACCAGAACACAATACCTGAAGATCCTACAGAAGGTGATGCACCAGTTGGTGATCAGATTGAGATAGAGTTTGAAGGTCCCAATGGTGAAATCAAAAAATTAATAATTGATATTCAATAAACAAGCTTTCTTGCAGCCAAAATAATAATTATCCAATGTTGACGCCCGGCGAAGACAGATGGATTGCAGCATTCGTATTATCCGTTTGTCTGGCTACCACAGTTACCATAGCGCAAGAATCAATCATTTATCATATGCCCCCGGAAAATGCATCATCCGGCAAATCTGTAACATTGATTGCGTCTTTATTTTCCGATGCGCGGGTATTGGAAGCAAAATTGTTCATCAGGGAAACAAATTCTCTAAACTTTACCGAGGAAGAGCTGGATTTTTCAGGATCAAACTGGAAATTCACAGTTCCAAGTAACAGGGTTACTCAAGCTGGGTTGGAGTATGCAATAATATTTCGACTAGATGATGGTAGTACCATAGCTTTTCCACGCGGTGATCCACTGAAAAACCCATACAATCTTGTGATTGGACCACCCCGACAAAATGGCCGGTCATTTGAGCGGAGAGAAAGGTTTTTTATAGATGCTGTGGATTTTGAAAGCAAGGATTTCCTGGTACTATCTCCTGAACCTGGTTCCATTGTTATCCCTGGTGATGAGGTAATTGCAGTATCCTTTTTTAATATCCCAGATATTGACACTACTTCAATTAGAATAACGCTGGATGGTGTAGATCTTACCCCGTTGGCCAGCATTGGCGGCGGTATAATATCTCTCCTTCCTGGTGAACTGAACTCTGGCCCCCATTCGATAATCGTAGAGAGCAGAACCAAATATAACGAACAGATTCGACCCTTGACCTGGATTTTTAATACTGCTGCAGGTGAATGGACCATAATGGACGAGATAAGTTATGATGGCAAATTAGATGGACGCTTGTCTTCGCAGGCTTCAGAAGCACAAGTGGTCAATTATTCTGAAGTGAATGGAAAATTCAATGCGGATTTGAAATGGGCAGGCTTCAAGGGATCTGTACGCCTAAATACCAGAGATAATCCATATGTACAACCGCTACACCGTTTTTCCGGGAACCTATTTTTTGGCAAGTACCTAAATATATATACAGGTGATTATTACCCTTCCATTTCACCATTCCTAATTGATGGTAGACGGGTACGGGGTATGGGAATTGACGTCGATTTAAAATGGGTCAGATTTCAATCGGTTAGCGGTGAACTGAATCGACCAGTTCAGCGAAAATTTGGTGTAGATGGCGGCTTGGTATTAATGAAAAATCAAACAGCTGTTGATTCGGCAACCGGTAATCCTGTTTTCTATCTTGAAAGAAGCGGCTATACCTTCACCCGGAATATTACTGCCATGCGTTTATCAAGCGAACTTTTCTCTCGATTTAAACTGGGAGTTCATTACCTAAAGGCAAGAGATGACGTAGGCAGCGTAAATGTGGATATGGAGAAAATGGATGCCTACGGTATTTTCTCCGTAGATAGTACTGCATATGCCGGATTCTCAATGGATTTACCAACAGAAAATTATACCTACGATGAATTTTACCAGGATGTTCAGAAAAACGGTGGCTTAGTTAATTTGTCAGATAGTAAATGGTCCTATAGGAATCCTGAAGATAATTTAGTTGTAGGCTTTGATCTTGGCACAATAATGGATAAGCGGCGCTTGGATTTTAATTTTACATGGAATATGAGTTTATTCAATCGCGATATATGGGATGGACCCATGTCACTAGAAGAAATGGATATTGCTCTTGATGACTCTGTAGATGGTATTATCGGCAGACAATATGACGATAATGGCATAGTGATCCAGGGAGGGTTAGTGGAAACAGCGGATCTGCCTGATCCATTGAAACTTAGGGATCTATTTACCATCAATATCAATATGACTCCATTAGTGCCTATAGATGCTATTAATTATGATGACCATCCCATAGCAACAGTTGTGAATATGCCTTCTGCGGCATTTAATATCAAATTGGCAGGAAATTATCCGTTAAGCAAATTCATTCTGGAATATCGTCAAGTCGGCCCCGAATTTGTATCGCTTGGTAATCCGTTTCTGGCTAGTAACATTCGTGAGTTTATATTATTAAATCGTATTACACATTTATTTGATTCAAAACTGTTAATCACAACAGGATTTAAGCATCGGGATAATAAGATCCTTAAATATGTAGCCAACCCTACAAATTCAAACACTATAACACTTAATTTATCTTTTCTGCCAGGCGCAGGTACACCATCTTATGTATTCAATTTTCAATCTATCGGTAAGAATAATGAAAAGGAAGAATTGGATAAAGTGGGTGAATCAGATGTGGACAACAGACAAGATACGCGTACAACGAATATGCTTCTGTCAATCAATTATCCATTAACCTATCGTTCGATTAAGCATAATTTTGTTTTGAATTATAACAGTATGAAAAATACAGATAAATTGGCCAATGATCGTACGGAAGGCTATTTCTTTCCAGGCAGTGATTCAAAATCAGTAACATTATCTCTTGCTTCCCGGTTTCAGTCCCCCTTAAGAACCATGCTGAATGTCAGCTTTATGGATTTATTAATTCCCGGTTTAGATTTGCAGGGGAATGTGATAAAAAATACAATAACTTGGAAAACATTGGGTGTGAATGGGAGATATGCGTTGCAGGAAAATAAAATTAACCTGACTGGTGGGCTGTCTTATGTTAAGAATGAATCCTTAACCACTGTATCCAGTGTTATTGATCTGCGCGGCGGCGCGGATTACAGGATGCGTCAGAACCTCAGTTTGGCTTGTTCTGGCCAATTGCAGATTGTAGTAAATGAAACCTCGAGCGAAACAAAAATAAATACATCCGGGATTCTAATGTCCTTTCGATATAATTTTTAATCACCATGGATGCCCTCAAGAGATATTTTCATGAGAAGTGGATTGGTCTTGCTATTACACTGGTTTCAATATTCGTTGTTTCGATGCTGCACCTATTTGGATTTTTTGATGTGCTGGAATTAAAAAGTTATGACTATCGCTTTACGGAAGTAAGAGGTCCACTAACGGGCTGGGCCGCAAGTGATTCCACTTACATCAATATGGGAACAGATGTGGTGCTTCTCGAAGTAGATGATGAAGCTTGGCGCTTAATGCCGGAAACATGGCCCTATCCTCGCGGAACTGTATGGGGCAGGGTCATACGTAATCTGGCTCAGGCGGGTGCAAAAGTAATTGCCATTGATATTCAGTTTGATGCGCCAGAAACCAAGTCTGAATACTTGCATGAATTTGCCGAAAAAATCAAGTCAGATGACCTAAGACAACTTATACCACGCCACGGTGATAAAATGCTCGCAGAAGCTATACGGGAAGCAAAGTCGTACAATACCGAAGTTGTCCTTGCCGCAAAGGTGGCTACTGAACCTAACCGCCAGCCTCCGCAATATATCGCTGAACCTCATGAAGAAATCATGAAGGCAGAACCAGAGACAGGATTGATCAACGACCAAATGGATGATGATGGTTTTTCCAGAAGGTATGCAATTTTTAGTGAAATGTCCCATCAGCCAGGCCGTGCCTATCTTACATTGGGCGTGAAGGCTGTAAAATCGTTTCTCGATATCCCAGATACAACAGTACCGCGGTTTGACCCTGCCAATCATATTTGGAATTACGGAGATCTAAGGATCAAAGCCTATGGCAATAGTAATACATTCATGGTCAATTATTACGGCCCTGCTTCGGGTTATAAGTTACAAACTGAAGAAGACTATCCTGCCTGGGGCACATTTCCGCGTTATTCATTGGCCTACGTAATTGATACTGAAGATATTGATCTCAGGGACCCCATGGAAGATATCGACTGGATGAGTCAGTTTCTTCCAGGGCAAATACCCAAATGGATACAAGCAATTGAGGATCCGGGCGAACGACAAGATATGATGGAAATAATGGGTATAAGTGGTGAGTTTGATGTTACCAAAACACCATTTTACAATAAGATTGTAGTCATTGGTGTCGCTGTAGAGGTGCTTCATGATGTGAAATCAACCCCTTTTTATAATTACCTCGGCGTCCAACAGCTCACGCCAGGAATGGAAACCCATGCCAATGCCATCCAAACCATGATTCATGATAACTATTTAAACGTGGTTGGCAGTCGTCTCACCAACCTTCTATTCGATTTTCAATGGTCCCATGTGTTGATCATATTAATACTGGCCTTGATTGCATTTTTTCTTTTGGATATGGTCAATCCTATCACAGCTGGTGTTTTGGTTATCATTGAAATTTTGTTTTATTATGCTGTGGTTTGCGGAGTATTTGTTGATGATCTGACCTGGTTTATTAAATCCACAATGGCAGCTGTCTTACCGGATACATTTGTAAAAAACAACTATTCGTTTTTTAGTACAGCTTTGCCAACTATACAATCCAGTCTTGTGGTCCCAATGATTGCGCCAATTGCTAGCATATTGGTCACATATTTGGCCAATGTGTTGTACCGATTTCTCATTGAACAGAAAGATAAGAAATTTTTAAAAAGTACATTTGGTCAATATATATCCCCCGACTTGATCGATAAAATGTTTGAAAATAAACAGGAACCGAAACTAGGTGGAGAAACAGGAGTGCATACCGCATTTTTCTCTGATATCCAGAGTTTCTCATCATTTACTGAAGTATTAGAACCAGAGAAGATGGTAAACCTAATGAATGAGTATCTCACCGAAATGACCAATGTTTTGTTATCCCGGAACGGCACCCTGGATAAATACATTGGCGATGCCATTGTGGCCTTTTATGGTGCACCTGTACCTGTAGAAGATCATGAATATCAGGCTTGTATGACGGCTCTGGAAATGAAAGACCAGCTAGAAATTCTACGGGAAAAATGGCGTTCTGAAGGGGACTGGCCGGAAATTGTATATAATATGCAGCACCGTATCGGACTCAGTTCAGGACCAATGGTAACTGGGAATATGGGCTCTACTATGCGTATGAATTATACCATGATGGGTGACACGGTGAACCTGGCCGCGCGACTGGAAGCATCTGCTAAACAATACGGCATTTATATTCAGGTTAATGAGAGTACCTATGAAGTGGTAAAAGATAAATTCGATTGGCGCTTTCTTGATTATGTCCGCGTAAAAGGAAAGCAATTACCTGTAAAGGTTTATGAATTAATTGCTGAAAAAGGGAAGATGAACGATACAGATAAAGCGGTTATAGAAGCATTTAGCCAAGCGCATGAACTATACTATAAACAAGATTGGGATAAAGCTATCAATGGGTTTAAAGAAGGCAAAGAATTGGAAGAAATGTTTCCGGGACGGTCTGAGAACCCTTCCAATGTTTACCTGAAACGATGTTACCAATTAAAGGAAAATCCGCCTGGAAAAGACTGGGATGGGGTCTGGGTGTTATCAAAAAAGTAATTAATGCCTTAAAGTGCTGTAATTTATTTGATATTGATTCTGTGATAGTCATCACAACGATAAAGTTTTGTCGACGATAGATTGTGATGCTAAAATTGGATTGAATATGCGCAATAGAGCAGGCGATATAATAAAAATTATTATTTTATCAGGGTTTCTCCTGGTGGTCTATTCATGTGGCCAATTGGAAGTGGATATTGAAGTTGTTAACCTCTTTGACCCGGCTGATGGAGACTATTCCAGTCCTGAAACAGAGGTGCTTGATTGGCCTGCAGCAGGGCTTACCATAGATTCTACCAGTGCCGTATTCACCTGGCGGCACAGCGATCCAAATTACTATTATGACCCTACCCATGAGGTGGACTATGCCGAGAGAATATTTTACCGCTATCGTCTGAACACGAGTATCTGGTCGCCCTGGTATAGTGGTGAAGAGCTGCTCCAGCAGGACCTCGGTTTCTGGACTTTTGACACATTAACTGGTTTACATGTGCTCCAGCTGGACTACCTGGAGGATATAAATTATAACTTTGAAGTGATGTCTAAGTACCCTACCAATATCCGGGAAGATGAATGGCCAAATATTTCGTTTATGGTGGATGCTTTTGAGGGTGTAGAACTCTTGATTTCTCCAGGCCAGGTATTTGCTGATTCCGGTACTGTTTTTTATGTGAACGCAAAATTGATCGATGTTACTGACTTTATGGGTATCCACCTGGACGTATCCTATGACAACAGTTTCATGCAACTCCAGGATTATGCCCTCGAA
The DNA here is from genome assembly GCA_913062595.1 of uncultured Fidelibacterota bacterium. Classification (GTDB taxonomy): domain Bacteria; phylum Fidelibacterota; class Marinisomatia; order Marinisomatales; family TCS55. The sequence continues at coordinate 7,128 of CAJXWT010000054.1, read as the reverse complement.
AGTGATTCCACGGATTTTCTCCTGCAGAGCGCGGGCCATCTGATAAATTTCATAGAAAATGATACTGAAAATGGTCGTTTTCAGTTGGACCTTGGTGTTGCCGGTGGAGCGGTGACCGGTGTATCCGGCACGGGTAATATTGTTCGGCTGATTTTTGAACATACGGGTTCCAGAGGCCAGAGTGTTATTTCTATTTCCTCAGAGAGCATGGTCCGAGATGTTTATAACAATTCGGTAATAGAACACATCTTTTCGGGAGTGGTGTCCATATGGTAAAGCCGCAGTTTCTAACTACAATACACCGAATCAAAACCAGCCTTAGTTGGTTTTTACTTTTGTGCCTAATAACAGCAGATCTTTATGCGATTCCGAGTTTCACTGAAAATGTAGTGTCTACAGCAGCTGATGGTGTCTGGGGCGTGTACGTTGCAGATGTAGACGGTGATGGCGACCTGGATATAATCAGGGCATCACTCTATGATAATACGGTTGCGTGGTATGAAAATACCGGCACTGGTTATACTGGCCATGTAATTACAACAGCGGCGAATGGCGCTATAGAAGTCTACGCTGCTGATATTGATAGCGATGGGGATATGGATGTGCTGAGCGCCAATTACTATGAGGCGAAAATCGCCTGGTACGAGAACAATGGATCCCAGAGTTTTACAGCGCATACAATTTCTACATCAATGCCAGGTGCCTTTGATGTATATGCTGCTGATGTAGATAGTGATGGTGATATAGATGTTCTGGGAGCAGCCTATGACAGTGATCAGATTGCCTGGTTTGAGAATGATGGCAATCAGAGCTTCACGAGTCATACCGTAACTACTGTTGCAGATGGTGCAGCTTCTGTATACGCGGAAGACGTGGACAATGACGGTGACATGGATATTCTGTCAGCTTCAATAAATGATGACAAGATCGCCTGGTACGAGAATAATGGCAACCAGAGTTTTGAAGTCCACACGATTTCCACCGCGGCTAACGGCGCCAACACAGTTTACGCTATTGATATTGATAATGATGGTGATATAGATGTGCTATCTGCATCACAGGTTGATGACAAGATCGCCTGGTACGAGAATAATGGTAACCAGAGTTTTACTTCTCGGACAATCTCTACCACCGCGGATGGTGCTTTTGATTTATCTGCCCTGGATTTTGATCAAGATGGAGATGTGGATGTCCTGTCTGCGTCTATATACGATAACGAGATCACATTTTATGAGAATAATGGCAGCCAAAGTTTTACCGCTTATGTGATCGCGTCGGATGTCTCAGGTGTACGTTCCTTATCTGCGGGTGATATGGATGGCGATGGCGATAGTGATATTATAGCTACCGCATTGAACGATGATAAAGTAGCAGTCTACATAAATGAATCTTCCGGGTTATCTACCCCTTCCTTTGCGGCTAATACCATTTCCACCAGCGCTGATGCCGCTCGGGATGTCTATACAATAGATTTAGACAATGATGGTGATATGGATATTGTGTCAGCTTCTAATATAGATGACAAAATAGCCTGGTATGAAAATGATGGCAGTGAAAATTTTGCGACCCATGTTATCTCCACCGATGCCAATGGTGCCGTATCTGTCTATGCTACGGATGTTGATGGAGATGGGGATATGGATATACTCTCCGCATCATTTATCGATGACAAAATAGCGTGGTATGAAAACGATGGGGCCATTGACCCTAGTTTCACATCTCATACTATTACTACGAGTGCGGATGGGGCAATCTCTGTTTATGCAGTGGATGTGGACGGGGACGGGGATATGGATGTGGTCTCTGCTTCATATTATGATGATAAGATAGCGTGGTATGAGAACGATGGTTCTGAAAATTTTACCACCCACACTATCACCACCGATGCTGATGTTGCAACTTCAGTATATGCAATAGACATAGACAACGATGGAGATATTGACATTCTTTCTTCTTCTGATGGGGATGACAAAATAGCGTGGTATGAGAACGATGGTTCAGAGAGTTTTACGGCACACTCAATCACAACTAGTGCTGATGGCGCAAAATCTGTATATGCGGTGGATGTGGATGGTGATGGTGATATAGATGTTCTGTCTGCGTCAGATAATGATGACAAAATTTCCTGGTACCAGAATAGTGCTGGTCGCAATGCGCCATTAGTAACATCAGTTACATCTACAAAAGGAAATGGATCTTATGGTATCGGTACTAATATTTCCATTATTGTCAATTTTAGCGATCAAGTTTTAGTAACGGGAACACCACAATTAACCTTGGAAACTGGTACTACGGATGCGGTAATAAATTATAGCAGTGGATCTGGTACTGGTCAGTTGGTCTTTGATTACACAGTAGCTGCTGGAGAAAGTAGCGGTGATCTAGATTACCAGAGCGCCAGCGCATTAACCTTAAATGGCGGGACCATTAAAGATGCCAGGGGCAATAATAATGACGCCTCTCTATCCTTGCCTGTCCCCGGGACCACCAATTCATTATCAGCGAATAAAGACCTGGTGATAGAAACAATTGCTCCAACTGTAACCAATGTCAGTTCCACAACAGCTGATGGTACTTATGGTACGGGTGATACACTAGATGTGACTATTACTTTCAGTGAAATTGTCAATGTGACTACCGGTACGATCGGCTGCGGTGATTTTCTGATCAGCAGTCTTCCATTTACTGCTCAATATTCTAATGCGGGACAAACCAATAATTGGGACGTGAGCGGCAGCGATGGCTCGGATATTGCCTACACCCTGAATCTTGTTCAGGCCACAACCATCAGTGTGACCACTTGTGCTGCCTATAGTGATTATGATACAAAACTGGAAATCTTTACAGCAACCGGTGAATGTGTAGCGACAACTACTTCTTATTTTAATGACGATTACAGTTGCACCTATAGTGGTCTACGATCCACACTCCCCAGCTGCGTACTAGCGTCTGGTAAATATTACATTGTTGTGGATGGCTATGCCGGTGCCACAGGTAATTATCAGGTAGATATTGCCGAAGTAAGTGGTCGTAATGAAAATGGTAATGATAACGCTGATGGTGATTTGCCAGGCATTTTTGATCGCCCAAATTTTACCAGTACGGCGGGCTATGATGATGATTATGAAATCAATAAGCTTAGAGCCGACGGGTTTACACCTTTGGAAATTCAGCAGCTGCTTAACGAAACTGCAGATGACCCTAGTAGTGCTTCACGGACTGGCGGCACAGGCACGCCAAGGATCACAATGGAAACAGGCGCTGCTGATAGCGCAGCTTACTATGTAAGCGGTACCGGTACAGCTACCATATCATTTCAGTATGTTATTCTGAGTGGTGATTCCACTAGTGATCTGGATTATGTTAGTACTACTGCACTGGAAGCAAATAGTGGTACCATCAGGGATGCTGCCGGCAATGACGCCACACTCACCCTGCCCACGCCCGGATCCACCGGTTCACTCGCTGCCAATAAGGCACTGATTATTGATGGAATTGGACCGCTGGTGTCTTCCGTTTCATCAACTGCCCCAGACAGTACCTATAATGTAGGAAGTATGTTACCGATTACAATAACCTTTAACGAAATTGTAGTAGTTACCGGTACGCCCCAGCTCACACTAGAAACGGGAGCGTCGGATGCTGTGGTGGATTATGTATCTGGGTCGGGCACGACCACACTGACCTTCAATTATACCAGCACTACTGGCGAGAACAGCAGTGATCTGGATTATCAGGACACCACTGCACTGGTCTTAAATGGTGGCTCTATAACAGATTCATTTGGTAATGTCGCGAATTTGATCCTGCCTCTACCCGGATCGGCCGGATCATTGGGGGCTAACAAAGCGATTATTATTGATGGCGGTGCACCAATTGTATATACCATTACATCTACAGCGGCGGACGGAACATATAATCTTGGTGATATTATACCTATAACAATTACGTTTAGCGATGCAATAACCGTAACAGGGGTACCTCATTTAGAAATAAATACTGGCGGTACAAGTCTCAGTTTTGATGGCAATGGTGATTATGTTCGAATGGCTGGCTTCAACCCGTCTACTACCGACTTTGCTCTATCTCTTTGGGTAAAATCACATGCGGCCAGCAACTATAATAAAAATATTTTTCATCAAATGGATGGTAGTGGGACCGGCCGTAATATTCTTGGTATAAAGTATTCAGGTAATGACGAATTTTTTACTTTTCTGGGTGGTGGAAATAGATATTCTGGTTTTGTTCCTGAAATAAATAGATGGTACAATGTTGTATTGGTTCATAATAATTCTGGAAATACCCTAACCTGGTATATCAATGGTGTTGAAAAAAATACTAATAGTGCAAATGTGGAATCCACAGTCGGTGATTTCCTAATTGGTGTTCACAAAAACTTTGGTTCTAATACTTACTTTAATGGTTTAGTTGATGAAGTTTCGATTTGGAATAATACGCTCGACAGCTCAGAAATCATCGGATTATACAATAATGGTATTTCCATATCTGCTGCAGCCAATTCAGGTGATTATACATCCGCAGATCATTTAATCCGTTACTATACCATGGATGAAGGGTATGGCAGTGCAATTATCGATCGGTCCACCAGTAACATTGATGGTACGATCTATAATGCAACTTGGGGTCCCAGTCCATTGCGGGGAGATACAGTGAGTTATTCGAGCGGCAGCGGTACCAGTGCTCTTATTTTTAATTATACAGTAGCCAATGGTCAACAGACTGCAGATCTGGATTATACCCGTACAGACGCGTTATTCTTAAACGGCGGCACCATTAAGGAACCAAGCGGAAATGATGCTATTTTATCGTTACCATTACCTGGTACAACTGGTTCACTGGGGGTGGATAAGGACATTGTAGTTGATGGTAAAGTCCCCGCCGTAACAGCGGTTACATCTCCAACAGTCGACGGATCGTACAGTCTCGGTGAATCAATCGCTATTACTATCACCTTGGATGAGGTAGTTACGGTAACCGGCACACCGCAATTAACTCTCGAAACAGGAACTAGCGATGCTACTGTAAACTATGCTAGTGGTTCCGGCACAAGTTTATTGACATTCAATTATACAATTGCTGAGGGTGATACCAATAGCGATCTTGCGTACCAAGGTACCAATGCCCTGGCGTTGAACAGCGGTACCATCCGCGATGCAGCTGGAAATGACGCCAGCCTGACTTTGCCCACCCCAGGCGCAACAGGATCATTAAGCGCGGTGAAAGCATTAGTCATTGATGGTGTAGTACCGACGATTACCAATGTTACTTCCAATGCGGCTGATAGCACGTATAATGTGGGTGATACACTTGATATTATCGTGCAGTTCAGTGAAACCATGACTGTGGGTACTGCCAGTTTAGGCTGCGGTGATTTTTTAATCAGCAGTCTTCCTTTCACTGCTCAATATTCCAACGCGGGACAACCTAATAATTGGGACGTGAGCGGCAGCGATGGCTCGGATATTGCCTACACACTGAATCTTGGTCAGGCCGCAACCATCAGTGTGACCACTTGTGCTGCCTATAGTGATTATGATACAAAACTGGAAATCTTTACAGCAACCGGTGAATGTGTAGCGACAACTACTTCTTATTTTAATGACGATTACAGTTGCACCTATAGTGGTCTACGATCCACACTCCCCAGCTGCGTACTAGCGGCTGGCACATATTACATTGTTGTGGATGGCTATGCCGGTGCCACAGGTAATTATCAGGTAGATATTGCCGAAGTAAGTGGTCGTGTAACCACTGATGCAGAAACTGGGAATTATGATCAGCAATATGAAATGGATAAGCTTATTGCCGATGGTTACCAGGAATGGGAAATCCGTGACATAATCGCTGCCCATGATGTGGATGAGCCATTTTATACTTTTTCACGAACGGGATCTGGTACACCACAATTAACCCTGGAAACAGGTACCAGTGATGCCAATGCCAGCTATATTTCCGGTGATGGGACAACAGACCTTTCCTTCCGCTACATTGTTGAAATGGGACAGAATAGCAGTGACCTGGATTATGACAGTATCAATGCTTTAGATTTGAATAGTGGCGTAATTAGTGATCCTGCGGGAAACAACGCCACGTTGACGCTGCCAACGCCGGGGGCTGCTGGTTCCCTTAGCGCGAACAAAGATATTATTATAAATGGTGGTGTACCAGTAATAACTGGTGTGACTTCTTCTGTCGCGAATGGAACCTATATTGTTAGTGAGATCATTCCCATAGAGATTGTATTCAATGAAGTTGTAGCGGTAACTGGTACGCCCGTATTGGAAATAAATACTGGCGGTTCCAGTTTAAATTTTGATGGTTCAAATGACTATGCAACCTCGGGAACATCTTTACTTAGTGACTTGAGCCAATTTACCATGGCTGGTTGGATAAAGGCAGAATCCGCAGGCAGCAGAAAGGGATTCTTTGGTCAAAATAATCGGATTGAATTCGGTTTTGCTAATAGCAGTAGGTTCATGGGTTGGACTGCTAACGGTGGTAGTGTTAATTGGAATTTTAATAGTACAACGTTTCCCTTTAATGTATATCATCATGTTGTTTTCGTAGGCTCAGGATCCAATCTCAAATTATATGTTGATGGTGCCTTGAAAGCGACAGGAGGTAGTAACACCGCAAACTACGGCAGTAATTCATACCTATTTAAGATTGGTGGTGGTGGCGTATTTGATGGATCAGGGAACTGGTTTAACGGCTCTATGGATGAGGTGGCTGTGTGGAATACGGCGCTGGCCGATTCTGAGATTGTAACACTATATAATAATGGCGCGTCCATTTCGGCAGCTGCGAATTCAGGCGCCTATGTTTCTTCAACTAATTTATTGGTCTACTATACCATGGATGAAGGCCAAGGCAGTGCCTTGACCGATCAATCCGATAGCGGGATAAATGGTGCGGTATATGGCGCATCCTGGGAACCCAGTCCTTTGGGTAGTGATACTGTATTATATGCAAGTGGCAGTGGCACCAATACACTTACGTTTAATTACACTATTTCTACTGATGACAGGAGTAGTGATCTTGATTATACAGATACTACTGCCTTATCGTTGAATGGCGGTACAATCAAGGATGGTGGTGGTAATAATG
>CAJXWT010000053.1 GCA_913062595.1 uncultured Fidelibacterota bacterium | reverse complement strand
GTACCAGCTTCATCTTGCCGATAATATCTTTTCCCAATAGATCCTTGCTGATCATACAACACTTTATAGTGTTTTTTTAAATCATCAACTATTTCACGCGCCAGTTTAGGTAAACCATCTTTTTTTACCAGGGGACATACGACAGCTTTAACAGGGGCTAATTTTGGATGAAGTTTCATGACGATACGATCATTCTCAGAATCTTCCCAATAAGCATCACTGAGGACACTCAGTAGCATGCGATTCAAACCTGCGGATGTTTCTATGATGTATGGAAAATATTTATCATTTGATATTTGATCTGAATACTGCATGTTTTTTCCGGAAAATTCTTGGTGACGTTGCAGATCAAAATCAGTTCGGTTATGAATCCCTTCAATTTCAGCCCAGCCGAATGGGAATTCATACTCAATATCCCATGCTTCTTTTGCGTAATGGGCCAATTCGGTCTCGCCGTGTTGACGAAATCGTAGCTTACTTTCATTAATACCTAATTCCTTTATATAAAAATTGTAGCGTTTTTCTTTCCATTTATTCAACTCTTCATCATCAGTGCCTGGTTTTACAAAATACTGCATTTCCATTTGTTCAAATTCGCGCGTACGAAATATAAAGTTTCGCGCTACAATCTCGTTTCGAAATGCTTTGCCAATTTGAGCGATCCCAAAAGGAAGCTTTTGTCGCATTGCGCCTTGAACAAGTAAATAGTTAACATAAATACCTTGTGCCGTCTCTGGACGGAGATAGGCGGTATCTCCATCACTTTCGACTGGTCCAATCTGTGTTTTGAACATCAGGTTGAAATCCCTAGGAGCGGTCAGTTCTCCTTCACATTGCCCCACCATTTTGGATGGCTTTTCGGGGCAGGGGGTGTTTTCATACTGATCCGCTCTAAAACGTCCCTTGCATTTCTTACAATCAATTAAAGGATCGTTGAATTCATCTACGTGGCCAGATGCCTCCCAAATTTTTGGGTGCATTAAAATCCCACTATCAAGGCCAACAATATTTTCATGAACTTGAGTCATCGTTTGCCACCATAATTGTGATATATTATTTTTTAATTCGACCCCCAGTGGACCATAATCATAAACAGCACCAAAGCCTCCATAAATTTCAGAACTCTGGAAAATGAAACCTCTCCGTTTGCAGAGAGAAACGATTTTTTCGAGTGAAGATTCAGCCATTAGTATTACTGATTATTGACACTCAACGTTTTTTCCGTCCTTTTTTTGTCGTTCCCTTAGCCCGCTTTTCATTAATTAATTCAGTTGCTTTTTCTAGGGTAATAGTTTCTGGGTCAACTGTTTTATTCAATGATGCATTTACCTTGCCATCGGAAATATACGGCCCGTACCTGCCTTCTTTGACGACTAGTGTTTCACCACTATTTGGGTGTTTACCTAGTGTGCGCATGGTAGAACTTTTTTTATTTCGGTTAGCTAGGAGTTCGATTGCTTTTTCTAGCGTCACATCCAGAGGTGTTTCTGTGCCTTTCAAAGAAGCATTTTGTTTTCCCATCTTGAGGTATGGTCCGTAGCGACCATAGTCCGCCATGATGGGCTCTCCTGTATCAGGGTGATCTCCGACATATCTGGGTAATGCCAGTAAAGCCAGCGCGTATTCAAGATCTACCCTATCCGCATCCATTCCCTTTGGAACTGATTTTCTTGTTTTTGTATCACCTAATTGAACATAAGGTCCATAGGGCCCAACCTTTAAAACAATTGTTTGACCGCTTGCAGGATCGGAACCAAGTGCTTTATCAGCATTCTCTGGATTATCCTTCAGGATTTCCATTGCCTTCTCAATAGTAATATCTCCAGGTGCGAGAATATCGGGAATGTTTCGACGCACATCACCATGCTGTATATATGGTCCGTAATTTCCTACTCGTGCAATGATTGGTTCTTCCACATCACCATTGAGTAGGATTGTACAGGCTTTAGGAATATCGATTTTTCCATCCAGCATTTTTAGTAATCCTGGATCTGATTCTGTACCAAAATAGAATTCTTTCATAAAAGGCAAGGCATTCATATCACCTCGGGCAATAGCATCAAGACCATCTTCCATCTGTGCAGTAAATTTTATATCCACCAGTGGTTCAAAATGGTTTTCAAGTAATTGGGTTACAGCCACAGCCAAAAAAGTTGGTGTTAGGGAGCCCTTGTTAATTCGTACATAATCTTTCTGCTGAATTCTATTGATGATCGATGAGTATGTAGAGGGTCGTCCAATACCATTTTCTTCCATTACTTTAACGAGGCTGGCCTCTGTGAATCTAGCGGGCGGTTTTGTTGTTGATTCGTCAATTGTAAGATTATGACAGCCCAGGTGGTCATTTTCATTTATTTTCGGCAGCACATTCTCTTTGTTAGCAACGGCAGATTTGGGGTCATCTTTGCCCTCAACATATACTTTCATATAGCCAGGAAATAAAATGACTTGGCCATTTGCTCTGAATTCTGAATTCTGATTTTTTATAGTGACGGTTGTTTGTTTCAGTTTTGCGGATGGCATCTGGCAAGCTATTGTACGTTTCCATATTAACTCATATAGTTTGGCTTCATCTTTACCAATAGTATTTGCCCCTTTATCAATTGGCTTAAAGCTTCTACCAGCAGGTCTAATTGCCTCGTGTGCTTCTTGGGCATTTTTCACTTTGCTTTTATATTGTCTTGGTTTGGCAGGCAAGAAGTCAGGACCGAATCGTTTTTTTATTTCTGCTCGAGCTGCGCTTATTGCCTCTCCGGAAAGGTGTGTTGAGTCAGTGCGCATATAGGTAATATAACCCGCTTCATAAAGACGTTGGGCAGTGCGCATGGTTTTGCGGGTATTGAATTTTAATTTTCGTGCTGCTTCTTGTTGTAATGTACTTGTGGTGAATGGCGGCCGTGGGTTCGAAGTTTTCGGATTTTCTTCAACTTTTGACACAACCCAGGGACCCGATTTTAACTCTTCTACAAGTGCTTTGGCCTGTGATTTACTCAAGGCTATTAAATTGTCCTTTGTCAATTCACCGCTCTCTTGATCAAAATCCTGACCGCGGGCAAGACGTTTGGAATCCAGGTTATATAGTCGCGCACTGAACGTTTCCTGATCAGGGGTGATTAGCTGAGATGTCAGGCCATAATATGTTACTTGTTTAAACTTGGATCGTTTTCGTTCTCTGTCGATGACTATTTTTAATGCTGCAGATTGTACCCGCCCGGCAGAAAGAGATTCCTTTACAAAGCTCATATTTTTTTGCAGCGTATTCCATAATACAGGCGATATTTTATAGCCGACAAGGCGGTCAATTACGCGACGAGTTCGCTGTGCCTCAACAAGGTTTTCATCAATTTCAATTCTGTGTTCCATCCCACCTTTCACACCAAAATTGGTAATCTCAGTAAATTTTACTCGTGAAAGTTTCGTATCTGGAACTTCAGACGCTATATGCGCTGCAATAGCCTCTCCTTCGCGATCTGGATCTGTAGCTAAAATAATTTCAGGTGAATCTTTTGCTTTTGCGCTTAATGTTTTGAAAAAATCTTTTTTATCATCAAGTACCACTAATTCCATGGAGAAGTCATTATCTACATCCACACCTAAAGATCCTCGCGGCAAATCCTTTACATGGCCCACACAGGCAAGGACTTCAAATTCATCTTCGAGATACTTAGATATGGTTTTTGCCTTGGAAGGAGACTCCACAATGATGATAGCTTTTTGACTCATAGCGACGCCGAATTTATATTTTTCATCTTTTATACAACTGTATTTTCATCGTATTTGGCTCTATATATTTTAATGTAGGAGAAAGAATTGGTTAATTCAAACCCTGGATATAAGAAATAATTGAATCAATGGAAATTGATTCTTGCTGACCATTCTTAAGATCTTTGATCTGTACGGATTTGTCTTTCAATTCTTTATCCCCGAGAATTATCGCAAGGGAGGCACCTATTTTATTGGCTTCCCGCATTTGGGATTTTACACTGCGTCGCAATGAATCGAATTCCATATTTAATCCGGCCTTTCTCGCTTCGCCAAGAATTTTCAGCATGGTTGGTCTAACCGCGTCGCCAAGTCCAATTAGATAAATTTTATCAGCTTGGATTTTCTGATCTATGTCAACTTCATTCATGGCGATCAGGATCCTTTCCAACCCAGCTGCGAAACCAACGGCTGGAGTGGGTTTACCACCTAAAGTTTCAACAAGTTTATCATATCTACCGCCCCCGCATAGCGCATCTTGCGCGCCCAGATTACCGGAAATGATTTCAAATGTTGTACGAGTATAATAATCCAGTCCCCGAACCAGTGCCGTATCCAAAGTGAAGGGGACACCCAGCACCTCTAAGTATGTTTGCACTTCGTTGAAATGGTTGGCATCATCTGGTGTTAAAAAGCTAGTTATTGTTGGGGCATCTTGTAGTAATGCAATCTCAAAATCAATTTTTGTATCAAATATACGTAGTGGATTTGAATCAAATCGCTTTCTGCTGATTTCAGAAAGTTTATCAAGATGCGGTTGGAGAAAATCCTTTAATGCTTGGCGGTATTCATTTCGACATTCGGGTGAGCCGATACTATTAAGTTTCAAGGTGATATCTTTGATGCCGAGTTCAATAAGTAGTTCATATGCTATGGCTATTATTTCTGCATCCTGTTCCGGATGAGGTGAACCTATCGCTTCAATGCCATATTGCCGAAACTGGCGGTAACGGCCTTTTTGCGGTCTTTCCCGTCGGAAAAGATTGTCTAGGTAATAAAGTTTTGTTAAGGGCGATTGTGCCCCAAGATTGTGTTGAATGTAAGACCGCATAACAGAAGCTGTATATTCTGGTTTAAGAGTAAGGTCTGTTCCACCTTGGTCTGTCCAACTGTACATTTCTTTTGATACAACATCACTATCTTCACCGACACTCAGCGTGAACAACTCAGTTTTTTCAAATGCTGGTGTTCGGATCTCACTGTACCCAGCCCGGGTTATGAATCCTCGGACATGTGTTTCAACGCGCTGCCAGCGATCTGCATCATTTGGCAGGACGTCATAGGTACCTTTTATTGAACGAAATTCCATATTTAGTCCATCAAGTCAGTCAATAGCTTATTGGCCTTATCATGAAAGTTTTCCGGTACATATACTTGCACATAGCTACCGACTAGTCCAGTTGGCGCAACATTATATGCGGAGGCCGACCAATCAGATTTCAGGAAATAGGGTATTTCTGCTGAGTTCAATACTTCGCCCATCATCTCACCAAAAACTTTTCCAGGCAATTCCTTTACCTTAACCCAGTTAATATTTTCCAGAGGTTCGTTTAGCGCAATATTTTCAACCAGCGTAATGTTGCAATCACTGCAGATAGTAATACTATCTATGAATTCGTCGTGACAGGATGGACAATACATAATTTATGCAATCAGGCTGTTCAAATTTGCACTGGATTTTGAGGATAATAAAACTAGAAATTGGCTCTCCTCGTAAAAATACCACCGCGTCGTTCCAGTTTTAAATCTCGGAGCGTAGGTGATTTCACATTGATTTTCAAGTAGAATCCAGAACCATAACCATTTGGTGTCCAATTTATAGACATTTCCCAGCAGTGTAAATCACGGTATATTGAAAAATTGTGACTGACCAGATCTTTATTTAGGACGTCAAATCGTGCGTTATAATGCACACGCCAATTACGGGTCAACTGTATTGAGGTGTTGGTTGACATCCAGAATGTTTCAACAGGATTTGATGGATTTGCTTTATTCATGCTATAGCTGAAACTTAAGGATGTGGACCAGAGTTTACCGCCCGGGAGCATACTATTTTTCCCGCCTGATCGGTTACCAAATTTGGGCTCATCAAGATTCTCCCGGATTGCTGTGGTATCTTGTTCATCTTCTTCTTTTTTGGTAGCACCCAATCGCTTCCCTTCAAACCGGAAGCCTGTGGATAAACGTGCATTTATTAACCGTGGTTTAGGGATGCCTGAGTCATTTAAGTTCAGGGAATTTATCCGCTGTCCTGCTGCGGCATCATATTGATAAAAATCATGAGATAACCGTAGATCAAGATTCAGCTTTTTTGCGACTTTTGCCCGCAGGGAGGATGATAGATTTGCCAATGGGAATTGGTCGGCCACAAAGTTATAACTGGTGTTCATACGCCAGGAAAATAAATCAATTTTCTTTTCTTTATCTCCGTCCATTTTCTTGGCCTGAAACACATTGTTCAATGAAAAAGTCATCGCTTGCCGCTCTTGTCGCGGTGTAGAACCGGCAGTTGTTCCAGAAAAGCGATCAAAATACGCTGTTTCACCATTGCTATCTGTATATTCCTGAAAATAACCTAGATCCATGCCAAATAATGGTTTTGTGTAATCCGGTGAATATGAATAACCTATTGTGGGAGAAGCAACATGCCTGATTGAATGAATTGACCCGATCTTGATTGGAAAAAGACCGTAAAGCTTTGTATTCATTCCAAGATTAAAAGATGAAAAAATTGTTCGGGCAGCAAAACCCTGTTGTTCCACTGATTGGAATTGCCCTGTCGCAGTATCTGCTAATGAAAACGTTCTATCAACCCAGTCGGATTTCAGTTGTATGCTAGGATTTAATGATATGTACTTGAATATTTTTTGCGGTGCGGTAATAGATATATTATGAGTAACTGCTGATTTTGTTGTTGTCCGGACTGAATCATCCCAGATGTATTCAAATGTGGTATCATCTATAGCATGTTCAATTGATTCATAATAATTCTGTAGTTTATTATTCAGGTTAGCGGAGTAATTCCAGGATATATTATGATACCATTTTTTATTAATAGCATTCGTCTTAAACAATTTACTTTGACCATGGCGAAACGACATTTTTGGCAGCGTGTTTGTGGTGATAGCGAGTTGCTTGCCTGCTATTGAAGGTGACTGGTAAAACACATCATCTGGGTTTACCTTATTGTCAACCATCAGGTCTCTTTTTGAAGATAGATTTACACTGATCGAATTATTCGATTTTTTCCAACGTCTACTATAGGTAGCATTAGAAATAGCTTGTTGGTTCAAGCGGCGTTCGACATCCAGTCCAGTTCGTTTATTATAATCACCGCTGCTGTAATATTGTGCGTTGACTCGAAATGTTTGGTTATTGCGCATTGCCTGGTTGTGATTCCAGCGTACAACATAGTCGCTTTTTATGTTTTCACTCATTTTCAATAAATCTCGATCTTGTGCTGCTACTGAGGATGAAAAATGCTGTCTAGTCTCCAAATGTAGTCCGCCTGAGAAACCATAGCGCTTACGATAATTATTTGTTAACCGAAGCGTCAATCCTTGTCTGTCAGCCAGGCTGGTGGTTAGTTTTGAATCCCAGTATTCATTCGCAGCCCAATAATAACCAAAGCCATCCAGAAATTGTCCGCGATAACTGCTTTCACCATAACCAGGCATGATCCAACCTGATTGCCGTCGCCCAGCCTTGTGCGGAAAGATACCAAAAGGTAATCCGATAATAGGGATATTGGTTATATATAATACAATAGGTCGTGCGATTACCTTATCATCATTGATCATTTTCATTTCATCGCTCGCAAAATGAAAATGTGGTACCTCAAGGTCGCAGGTTGTGTAAGTACTATTATCGATATAAAAAGTTTCTTTATCTTGATTTCTTATCTGACTACCAGTATAAAAACCATCATCTGCGCTGGTTCTTCCTTTGGTTACACGCCCTTTTTTTGATGCTAGATTGTATGTCATTTCATCGCCAGTCATGGGATCGCGGCCCTGTTCCAAAATAGTTGGTTTTAAAAAGGTGAAACTTGAATCAAGATTACTTTGCGGTGTGGCATTTAGCATATTGGATTGCCAATCAACATTTACAAAGCCCGCATCCAAATCCATATTTGTATAATGGATCTTTGCGTTCCCATGTAGATCCGTTTGTTTTTGATTGACCTTATAATCGATGATCTCCGATGAATAAATTATTTGTCCATCAATATTAGCGGTTACAGAATCCGGCGTGTATTCTCCTCGAGAGCCGCCAGATATAACTATATGATCCAGGTTATTTTCCTCAAAACTCATAATAATTGTATCTCCGGAAGCAATATTTTTCCCTTGATATATAGAATCTTCAAAAATATGATATAGCGTTGTAGCCATGCCTTCTACTTGGAGGGAATCCATTTGGCCCGCATTAAAGAATCCTTGTAGACTGTTGCCTGTCAGATCATCTACGAATTGTACTTCTGATCGGGTTGTAGTAGCAGTATCACCAAGGCTGATTTTTATTTCCCGCAATCCTTTTGTAAGTGTTGTTACATGTGCTTGCGCAGGTATATAGAGATGATCCATGACATCATCTTTGTAACGTAAAATTATTTCACTTCCGGTCATTGTCTGGTCTTTTTCAGTGACGTGTGGATTTAGCTTTAGCCAAGTAGTTTGGTCCTTACGGTTATATATCGCCCGGCCACATGTTGCCTTTCGCTCATTCTCTAGAATTGTAACGTTACCTTCTGCTGTATATGAAACTGCATCTTCACCTTCGTCTTTAACATAATATATTGAATGAGAGGTGATGATCTGACTTTTCTGTGTGAGTTCTGCGTTTCCCCGGGCAATTCCGCTGTCTAGCTTGGAATAATACACGACTGTATCTGCTATAAGATCATAGTCATTATCCCAAACACGTGCATTACCGAAGCCATGAAAAATATCGTTTGGTGAATCATAATGCAACGAATCGCAGGTTAGCGATCGATTATTATCAACTACTTTTACATTACCAGTCATTGATCCCTGCCCGGTTTTTTCAACATTTATTGCTTTGGCACAATTAATGATCATGGTCCCTTTTTCAAAGACTACATTTCCAGTGAGGTATTGGACTGCTTGCCCATCAATGACAACATTTTCAAGGACGTCAGCTCTTTTTAATCGCAGTCGATCATCAGCAAATATTGCTAGTGGTATACTTAGGAATAATATGATGTAATGCATTATTCCTTATACCGATCCGGCCAGTATTTGACTAATCTTTCACGAATGAAATTCTCATAGCCCAAATTTGTAGGTTGATAAAATGTTTCTTGCATACCCTCGGGGAAGTATTTCGCTATTGTAAAATGCTCCGGATGATTATGCGGATAGTCATAATCCTTACCATAATTCATTTCCTTCATGAGTTGTGTCGGTGCATTACGTAAATGAAGCGGTACACCTGGAGTTCCATCTTTTCTTACACGTTTTTGGGCTTTATTAACTGCCATATACGATGCATTTGATTTGGGAGCGCTGGCCATATACGTGGTTACCTGAGAAAGAATGATTGCCGCTTCTGGCATACCAATCATATGAACAGCTTGGGAACCGGCCACAGCCAGTGGTAAAGCTTGCGGATCTGCGTTGCCAATATCTTCCGCTGCAAGAATCAACAGGCGTCGGGCAATGAATTCCGGTTGTTCGCCACCTTCCAGCATAACGGCCATCCAATAAATGGCTGCGTCGGGATCACTTCCGCGTACCGATTTTATGAATGCACTGATCGTGTCATAATGGTAATCACCGCTTTTATCATATAACTGGCTTTTAGCTTGTAATGCTTCTTCCAGGATTTCATTTGTGATTGGCCTATTATTATCACTCAATCCTAGGGCTATTTCAAATGTATTAAGCATTTTTCTTGCATCTCCGCCAGCAGACCGAACTAGTTTTTTGCGAATAGAATCTTCTAGTATAATGTTATTATTTGATAACAAAACATCTGTTTTAAAACTTTGTTCCAGTATTGCATCCAAAGCATCTTCAGGTAATGGGTTAAGTATCAGAGTTCGGCAGCGGGAGAGAAGAGGACTGATCACTTCAAAGGAAGGATTCTCTGTGGTAGCGCCAATTAAAGTAATAAGACCTTTTTCTACGGCATGTAATAAAGCATCTTGTTGGGATTTACTGAAACGATGTATTTCATCAATAAAAAGAATAGTGTTCACAGCAATGTCACGATTTGCTTTTCCCTGATCAATTATATTGCGAATATCCTTTACACCACTTGATACAGCAGAGATTTCAGCCATTTTTGCATCAATAGATTTGGCAATGATCCGGGCCAGTGTAGTCTTTCCGGAACCTGGCGGTCCCCATAGGATCATGGAAAACGGTTTGCCTTGTGACACCATTTTATAAATAATCTTGTTTTTACCAACAAGATGATTTTGACCAATGAATCCTCTCAAGGTTATCGGCCGAACACGATCTGCCAGTGGCGGAAGATTTGCGTTGAATAATGTTGCTGTTTTTCCCATCAATGGCAATTTATCCTGTCAAATGGATTTTACCAAAGTTTTCCCAGGGACTCGAAATCATTGTGAATGATCGCTAGATTTACAATAAAATCCATACTTTCTCACAGGATTAAAATGCGCAACACAATCTTAGCCCGATTAGCAGTACTGCTTTTTGTAGCAATAGGGTGTGAAAATAAGGAAATAATCATGGAAAATGGATTAATCATCGAGGATATTATTGTTGGTAATGGTACAACCGCTGAAAAATACAGCATTGCAACAGTGCACTATACGGGTAAGTTGCAGAACGGAACTGTTTTTGATTCATCTCAAAAAATCGGTGGAGAACCAATACGATTCACTTTGGGAGTGGGTCAGGTAATTGATGGTTGGGATCAAGGTGTTATTGGGATGAAAGTCGGTGGCCATCGAAAGTTAAAAATCCCCCCTGAACTGGGTTATGGTTCGCAGGATAAGGGTGTGATCCCGCCAAATTCTACATTGACTTTTGATATTAAATTACTTGAAATAGAATAGTTAGTTTGAAC
Organism: uncultured Fidelibacterota bacterium; assembly: GCA_913062595.1. Classification (GTDB taxonomy): domain Bacteria; phylum Fidelibacterota; class Marinisomatia; order Marinisomatales; family TCS55. The sequence continues at coordinate 5,149 of CAJXWT010000053.1, read as the reverse complement.
CATTCAATACTAGTAGCATTAATTAAATCTTGATGGGGGAAATTAATAACAAAGCTGATGATAATACCTACGCACGGTATTTTTATCATGGGTAATAATAAAGTCAGTTCTAAAGAAGCAGGGTTAGAAATTGGCCTTGTTCTGGGTCGCTTTTTATTTAATACTGATCATTTGCATTATGGCTACTGGCCAGATGACCTGCCAATTAAACCATCAAACTTTAAAGATGCACAGGACCTTCATTCCAAACTTATTCTAGATATTATTCCGGAAGGAGTTCAAACGATTTTAGATGTGGGCAGCGGTTCTGGGGGTTTGGCGGAAAAAATGGTTCTAGCGGGTTATCAGGTGGACTGTGTCTCTCCTAGCGAATATATGGCGGATCGGATCGAAGAAAATCTCGGCGATAAAGTGCGTGTATTCCATAGTACCTGTGAGGACCTGATTCTGGATGATACCTATGATATGGTTTTGTTCAGCGAGAGTTTTCAATATGTAAATATCCTAAAAGCATTGAATCAGGTGATCACTGCTACAGAGTCGAATGGATATTTACTGATCTGTGATTTTTTCCGAAAGCCAAATACAGGCAAACGCCCGCTGGGTGGCGGCCACAACTGGCAGACGTTTCAGGATAAAATATCTGAATTCCCCTTCCAGCAATTATTAAACCAAGACATTACAGCTGAAACGGCTCCAACCATGGATATTTTTACCACGTTTATCAATGAAGTAGCGGAACCAGTCCAAACTATATCTGCCCGGTATTTAAACAGTCATTATCCCAGTATCATGAAAATGTTGCGCTGGTATTTTGCTAAACGGATTGCTAAGATCAACAGTATTTATTTTTCAGGGAGCTTGACCAGCGAAACGTTCAATCGGATGAAGACATATCGATTATTATTATATCGTGTGATACTTGGCGATATGGAATAGAAAAGAGCCACCGAGAGGACTTGAACCTCCGACCCGCTCATTACGAATGAGCTGCTCTACCAACTGAGCTACGGTGGCAATAACATATTGGTCAAAAATACAACCCTGTTACGTTCAATTCAAATCTCTATTGATTTTAACCTTCTATTTTGGTCCCTGGTAATATTTTGCTGTTCTGTAAGCACCATATATTTCACCTAGATAGAAAATAAGTGTTATTCCTGCAAAAAAGTTTCCTTTCATGGATTGACCATCTTTTAAGGAACCATAGGCAGCTGTTCCAGGTAGTAGAACCATCCACAGTCCCATTAAACCATCAAGGAATCTACCCGCATACATTCGACCTGTGCCTGGTATTATAGTCGATAGGCCTGCAGCTAATAAGGGAGATTTATTTGAGGTATATCTCGGCCGGCTAACTTGTACTGAATCCACTAAGCGATAGTCAGGGTAGTGGAATTCGCCATGCATTTCATAGTGATAGTTTAATGCAAATGGATTACAACGTACAATACGATCTGATGTTATAGCTGTGCCAATAATGGGGCCATACTCTCTAACAGCTAAGGCACCATAATTGCTACAGCTTGGATAGAATTGACAAGCTAACAGTTCCGAATTATAAGATACACGCTGCCAAGCGGCAATGGGCAAAATAGCTGTCTTTTCAAAGATATTAGCGTGGGGCGATACTAATACAGTATCTGCAGGATAATTTTTCTGCGCATACCCTAAAGCAATGATTAGAAAAATATGTAATAATAACTTTGACATTATTGTTACATTTCCCTAAGTGTAGACCATCACTATGCTAACCGCAATAAATAAAATTAACTTGAATTCTAATCTCAATACAGTCAATTTACATTTATCATGTTAGGCAAATTTATTTGTTTATTTTTATCAATCTTTGTAACGATTGTTTATAGTCAAGATCGCAGCTTATACATACTGCATACAAATAACACTAATGGAGCACTGGAAAATTGTTATTGCCCGGACCATCCACTGGGATCAATTGAAAAAAGGGCGTTATATGTGCAAGATTTTATCAAATCTCATTCCCGCACTCTTGTATTGGATGCAGGTGACTTTTTCACAATGTCCAAAAAATTGCTTAAGGACAGTTTAGTATGTGAGGCCTATGCTACAATTCCTTATGATGCACTTCTTTTAGGAGATCAAGAATTGACACGCAATCCAGAATTTCTAAATAATGTCCTACCAAAAATCCAGGCATCTATTGTGGTCACGAATTTGGAAAGCCCAACCTTAATTGGTGTACGTAAATATAAGCTTGTCAAGCGTAGTGGATTGAATATAGGTATTCTTGGTGTCGTAGGTGGTAATGCAATGAAATATTATCCGCAGGAAATCCGTGATTCAATTATCATCACAGATCCAATCACCGCTATTAATGATGTATTGGGTAAAATAAGTTCGCGAACTGATATTATAGTATTGCTTACACACCAAGGGTTTGATGAAGATCAGCGACTGGCCCAAGAGCTTGAGGGTGTGGACGTTATAGTTGGTTCTCACAGCCAGACAGTGCCGGAAGAACCAATAGTTGTAAATAATATTCTGATTAGCCAGGCTGGTAGAGACGGTTATTACGTTGGTGTAATTGAATTAAAACTCAGTAAATATAAGAAGGTAGATGATCGATTAATTTCCACTGTGGCTATGACCCAAGAGATGCCTGATCATACTAGAGTAATGGAGCTAGTAAAGTATTACGAAGACACATCTGGTTTGATCAATCGAAAAAAACTAAAGGCTTTGCATGGAACAGATTATTGAATATTTCTCGGCAAATCCCGTACATCTAGCGGCAGCTTTAGTACTCGCTTTCATTATTTTGTTTAGTTTTGTTAAAAAGCTGCTCAAGCTGGGGTTAGTGATTATAGCAGTGTTTATAGTGTATATTGCGTTTTTGGTATACACGGGCAGAGAATTTGATCCTGATCAAATAAGTGCTGCTGGACAGAAAGCAGCTGAAATAATAAATGAGGGAAAAGAATCCTTAGAGGAAACTATTGAGAAAAAGAAGAATCAGGCGGTTGATAATTTATTCAAGGAACCTTAATTGGTTGCTTTTCGTAAGCGGGTGGTAATTAGTTTTACTATTCCTTGCATTATTTCCATATTACTACTCATTAGTTCGTAAAATCCATCCTGAGTAATTTTTAGCAATGTAGTATCAGCATTTACAGTTACATCGGCTGATCGTGGTTCTTGATCCAATAGTGCCATTTCGCCGACACACGCACCTTTTTCAAGTTCGACAATTGTACGTTCACCTTTGTGTACTCGTACTTTACCATTAGCTACAATATACATGGAATCACCAAAATCACCTTCTTCAAATAAAGGGGTAACTTTTTCAAATTGTTCTTCCTCAGCAATTTGGGCAACTCTAATCAATTCCTCGCTGGGGATAGATTCGAAAAGATCAATGCTTTTAAGGATCAGAGCTTTTTCAAGTATAGAATACATGGATAACTGCTTTGAATCTAGTAAATATTGCTTTATTGGCAATGTTTTCAAAGAATCGGAATATTTTTGCGCATGCCGCGTGATTATGTCTTTAATAACAAAATTTTCAGGTAGGCTTTCCCAGTTAACTTTATTAAGAATTTCCTGGTTATTTGTCCGGAAAGCGTAATCCATGGTTAGGGCTACTTTTAATCCTTGGATTGAACTTATATAATATCCGAGGAATTGATTTAAATCTGTAGTAAGTCGATCAAAACGTTTTCTCGCAATTTCACATTTCTCATCAATTGATATGGTATCAATCAATGAGTTAACAATTTCACGATCCTCTATAGAAAAAATATTTTCTAAAAACTCCAATACATAAGGCAATTTATCAGATTCTTCGTTTAGCACATATTGTATGTAAGTTTCAATTGGCGTTTCTGGTTTATCTATAATTCCAAGTTTCATGATTACAGGGATCAATCTTCTGATTTCATTCTGTAAAAAATGTCGTAGCAGTTGATTATCTTTTGAGTCCTCTATTTGGGATAAAGCAATTATTTTTTCATAAGCATATTTTGCAGTTTTAATTAATTCATCCTTGGTGATAGTAATATCTTCCTCTTCTAAAGGTATTTCTCTAGCAAGGTGAATCAATGCATCAACTGCTTCTACTTGTATTGGTGGTGTTTTTGGATTAATCCTTGATAATATGAGACCAATAGACTGTTTAGTTGGGTAGTTTTTTAAAGTACGTATAATACCAATTACCAATGATTTTTGTGTATTGCTATCCTGCGAATACTGAATTAGGAATTTAATAACATCCTGTTCGTTATAAATTGTCAATGCTGTACGCGCCGGAATTGCTGAACGTGGATCAGCAAGGCTGTGAATTATTTCTGGTAGAAATTCTGGAGATCGTCTTGTTTTTGCTACCGATAAAGCAGCATTACGAATCACGTAGGACGAATCATTCAAATATTGTATTAGTTTATCATCCGGTAGAATTTCATTATCATAACTCATTTGTTTGATTGCTAGTGGTTTGATTTTTTCATTAGATGAATCAAATGCATTGATTAATAGTGTTTTTGCTTCGCTTGATGATTCTGGTTTGATATTCCTTATAGCCGCAGCTGCAACAATGCGTTTTTCTTTTTCAGGATTTTTCAAATGTTTATTTATAATTGGCAATGCAGCGCTTAATTTTCTTTTTCCTGCTATCTCGATAGCTTCAGCATCCAGGTCTTTGTCAGCCTGAATTAAATTAATTATCCGCTGGTCATTTATAATATTTTCATCATAAAAAGATATATTAAGGATTTCTTTTTTTACTGTGACATTCCCCTCTTTCAATAACCTGTTCAACGATTGCTTCCAAGGTGTCAGTGGTATATCTCTTATGATATCCAGCGCAAAAATCTGTTGACTCTCATCGGAATTATTTAAAGCTGTTTCAATGGTTTTTACCATTGTTTGATCCTGAATATCCAGAGTTAGCTCTTCAAAATTCAATTGTCGTTTTTCAATGGCTGATTGTAGCGCGTCGACATAAAGTTCTTTCAATGGAAAGGATTTTTTAATCCAGTAAATGGATATTAGAACAATCGATAAACTCAGATAATGAATTGGAGTATTAAATATGGTGACAACAATAAATATTAAGACTCCAGATACTCCTTCCAGGCCGGCACGAATAGAACCTTCAATAATTGGCTTTAAT
>CAJXWT010000052.1 GCA_913062595.1 uncultured Fidelibacterota bacterium | reverse complement strand
GTAGAAAAGTGCCGCAACCGGAAGGAGAAACAATTGGGAGTATTTGAAAATAAATTTCATGATAATGTAGTCATCGCGTCCTTGGATAAGCTATTGGGCTGGGCCAGATCAACATCGCCCTGGTTTTTTCAATTTGGATTAGCATGCTGTGCGATTGAAATGATGGCCACGGCTGCCAGCCGCCATGACCTGATGCGGATTGGTATGATACCCAGATCATCGCCCCGTCAGGCCGACGTAATGATTGTAGCCGGCACGGTAACCTTGAAAATGGCTTTGCGGGTCAAAAAATTGTATGAGCAGATGGCCAATCCAAAATACGTTATTTCCATGGGTAGTTGTGCCACGAGCGGTGGTCCCTACTGGCAGCATGGCTACCATGTGTTAAAAGGTGTGGATCTGGTTGTTCCAGTTGATGTATACATCCCTGGCTGTCCGCCCCGTCCCGAATCATTAATTGAAGGCCTGTTAAAACTACAGGAAAAGATACAGAGTGAACGACCGCTTACCCGGAAGACTGCATGACAGATAATCAAGAACAGCTGATACAAGAAGCTGTTGAAAAAGCGCTGCAGGGGGATATGGATGCGGTGAACAATATTGAAGATCGCGTCACCCGTTCCAAGGCCAAGGCCGCCCTCGTAAAAGCCAAGCGCGAAGCAGCAAAAACTTCTGCTGAACCAAGTTCTGAAGATAAATCTGAGGAATCCGCTACAGAATCAAAACCGGCGCCTCTATCTCTTAATCAAAAAATTGCTGGAATTATTGCCAGCCAATTCCCTGGAACCGTTGATGAAGAATCATCATCAGAAACGCATATACAATTGCAACCGGCAAAGTGGTTTGATGTTGCCCAATATTTGCGCGATGATCCAGCCTGTTTATTTGATTCGCTGCAATGTGTTACTGGAGTGGACCTGGGTGAAGAATCTGAGCTGGAAGTTCGGTATAACCTGCATTCCATGACCCATCGTCACGCTGTTGAGATCAGGATCGCGTGTGCACGCAACAATCCAAAGGTGCCTTCAGTGGAAACGGTTTGGCATATCGGCGATTGGTTCGAACGGGAAACGTACGATATGTTTGGCATTGAATTTGAAGGTCACCGTGATCTACGCCGTATCCTGCTGCCTGACGACTGGGAAGGTTGGCCCTTGCGCAAGGATTATGAGGTTCAGGAAACATACCACGGTATTGTGGTTCCGAAAGTGAAAGAAGGATGGGAGTAGTACAAGGCGACCAGATGGTCCTGAATATTGGGCCCCAGCATCCTAGTACGCACGGTGTACTAAGGCTTAAGGTGGTAACCGATGGAGAAATTGTTTCTGATATCACCCCGATCATTGGTTATCTGCATCGCTGCTTTGAGAAACATTGTGAGAACTCAACCTATGAACAAGTAATTCCATACACCGACCGGTGCGACTATATTGCGTCGATGAACAATAATTTTGGTTACGTGGTTGCCATGGAAGAATTGATGGAAATCAAGGTACCAGAACGGGTAGAATACATCCGTGTTATCATGGCCGAACTGAATCGCATCGCCAGTCATCTCCTGGCACTAGGTACCTATGGTTTGGACGTGGGGGCTTTTACACCGTTTTTATACATGTTTCGTGATCGTGAGCGTATTCTGGATATTTTTGAACTAACCTGCGGCGCAAGGCTCCTTTATAACTACATGTGGGTCGGCGGTGTATCCCATGATCTACCCGTTGGTTTCGTTGAAACAGTATATAATTTTTTGGATTATTTTGAGCCAAAAGTCCAAGAATACAATGATATCCTTACCTTTAATAAAATTTTCATTGAACGTACGGCCGATGTAGGTGTTCTCCTGCCGGAAGTGGCAATTAGTTTTGGTGTGAGCGGTCCAAATCTTCGTGGCTCGGGAGTCAAATGGGATATTCGCAAGGACGAACCGTACTCGATCTATGAACGCTTTGATTTTGACGTACCGGTAGGGCAAGGCCTGGTAGGTACTATGGGTGACTGTTGGGATCGCTTTTATGTTCGCGTACTAGAAATGATAGAAAGTACAAAAATTCTTCGGCAGGCATTAAAAGATATACCTGCTAATGGCGATGTTCATCAGGCGCTTCCGAAAAAAATTCGTCCGCCAAAAGGTTCTATCTACCGACGCACTGAAAGTCCACGAGGTGATTTGGGGTATTATATTATTAGTGATGGTTCGCCGCAGCCATACCGCCTAAAAATGCGCTCGCCAGCATTTACAGCGCTCAGTGTATTAAATGAAATATCCCGCGGATGGATGCTATCAGATGTGATCGCAGTATTAGGCAGTCTCGATATTGTTCTGGGAGAAATAGATCGATGACTGTAGATCAATTAATTGATTGGTTCCCAATAAGCGCTACATGGCCTGGCCTTACTTTTCTATTGGCTGTTCTTATTTGTGCTGTCCCTGTCTTTTTATTTATTGCGGTGTATGCTTTGGTAGTTATTTATGGTGAATTGAAGATTTCTTCATTTATGCAGGATAAAGTAGGACCGATGGGTCAAGGTGTGGGACTTCATGCTTGGCGATGGGGATTACTGCAACCAGTTGCTGATGCATTAAAATTGATTTTAAAAGAAGATATCATTCCGGCCTCAGCCGATAAAAAGCTCTTTATCCTGGCACCTTTCATTGTTTTTATTGGTGCATTTATTGCTTTTTCAGCACTGCCATTCAGCCAGACTTTGATCATTGCAGACATGAATATTGGCGTTTTTTACATTTTGGCAGTCAGTTCCCTGGGAGTGATTGGTTTGATTATGGCAGGGTGGAGTTCAAATAATAAGTGGTCCCTGTATGGTGCCATGCGCTCGGCCGCGCAAATTATTAGTTATGAAATTCCTGCTGCACTATCAATAATTGCGGTGATCATGCTGACCAGTACAATGAGTATGCAGGGCATTATACAATACCAGAGCGGTTTCATCTGGGGGTTTTTACCCAACTGGTTAATATTTAACAATCCTTTTATGTTTGTAGCTTTTTTCATTTTTTTCATTAGCGGAGTGGCTGAATGTAATCGTACACCTTTCGATATACCGGAAGCAGAATCAGAACTGGTAGCTGGTGCATTTACGGAATACTCAGGCATGCGCTATGCATTTTTCTTTTTAAGTGAGTATGCGAATATGTTTGTGGTAGCTGGTGTAGCTGCAACTGCGTTTCTCGGTGGATGGCAAAGTCCCATACCTGGGATTTTCAATAGTCCTGCCTGGGGCTTGTGGTGGTTCATGAGTAAGACCATGTTTTTGATATTCGTGATGATTTGGTTTCGCTGGACATTTCCAAGATTACGGGTGGATCAGCTAATGAGTGCTTGCTGGAAAGGGTTTACTCCGATCGCATTAGTGAACATCTTTGGTGTTGGTATTTGGTATTTAACTTTAGGATAGAACTATGATTAAATATTTTGCAACTATTTGGGAAACGGTCACTACCCTGCTGACTGGTATGGGTGTTACCTGGCGCCATATGGTGGCCATTCGCCGTGACAACGTAACCTTGCAATACCCAGAAGAGCGTTGGCCCCGCCCAGAACGTGATATTGGGTTTGACCACGATAAATACAATGTTATCAGGTCCCGTCTGCACGTGGACATAGATGATTGTATTGGTTGCCTAAAATGTGAGCGTGTCTGTCCGGTAGATTGCATCAAGATTGATACAGTGAAGGTACTTAATAGAGGTGCGGATATACCAAATATCCGGCACAAGGGAATCACCTCCTTTGGGACGAAAAAGGCGTTGGTCGTTACCCGGTTTGATATTGATATGACAGAGTGCTGCTATTGCAACCTTTGTGTGTATCCTTGTCCAGAAGAGTGCATTTATATGACCGGTGGCCCCAACGCAGAAAAGCACGATATTGATTATGAGTTTTCTGAGTACGATCGTAACGATCTGATCTATCGCTTCGCAAAAAAAGTTTCCGATGAAGACGTTACGAACGCAACGACTGAAACACAAGAGGTGACGGACTAATTGGAAGATCTTGCCTTTGGCTTGATCGTAGCGATCACGCTTGGTTCTGCCTTTATGGTAGTGCAGGGTAAGCAGTTGCTCTATTCCGCCATTGCATTATTGTTCACCTTATTTGGTGTGGCCGGTCTGTACATATTTATGTGGGCGGATTTTATGGCTGGCGTCCAGATCGTGATCTACATTGGCGGCATCCTGGTCTTGTTGATTTTTGGTATCATGCTGACCAACAAAATAACTTCGGTGAATATCTCCCACACCAGTCTACAGCGTGGTGCTGGTGTTTTAGTTGCTTTAAGCGTTTTAAGTTTTCTGGTGGTTATGATTGGCCGAACACCGTGGCTGGAAAAAACGGCCCTTGAACCAGCCCAAACCGCCGATGGTATCGGTATGCTGTTGATGATGGAATACCTACTGCCCTTTGAAGTTGCGTCCTTACTGCTGTTGGGTGCGTTGATTGGAGCTGCAATGCTTTCGAGAAATGTGGATTGATGGATAGTCTGCAAACATATTTATTTATCAGTGCCATCCTTTTTTCTCTAGGTCTATACGGCGTAATTACCCGGCGTAACGGTATTGCCGTTTTGATGGGCATTGAACTGATATTGAACTCGGCGAATATCAATTTTATCGCCTTTGCCCGTTTTGGGGGCATGAACCTATCTGGACAAGTTTTTGCTCTTTTCGTGATCATTATGGCCGCAGCAGAAGCAGCTGTTGCCCTCGCTATTATTATAAACATATTCAATAATTTGCAGACGGTGAATATTGATGAAGCGCAGCAGTTAAAATTGTGACCGGTGATATGTTGATCAATTACGCGCTGGCGATCCTGTTTTTACCGCTATTGTCATTCATTATTTTGATCTTAGCCGGTAAGCGTTTGCCACGACAAGGTGACTGGGTAGCAATAGGTTCAGTCCTCATCACCTTAGTCTTATCACTGGCTATGTTTGGCAGTATGCTGCTTTCCCATGACCCCGGATTTAGCCATGAAGCTTCAATTGACTGGATGGATCTGGGTGCCTTCCGAATTGAGATGGGTTTCCTGATCGATAATATCACGATAGTGATGTTACTGGTTGTAGCCCTTATCTCCACAATGACCCATGTATTTTCAATCAAATACATGGAAGGGGATATAAGGTATTCAAGATATTATGCCTATCTGGGCTTGTTCACCTTTAGTATGAACGGCATTGTCCTGGCCAATAACCTTTTTTCACTTTACATTTGTTGGGAACTTGTCGGTGTCAGTTCTTATTTGCTCATTGGTCACTGGTTTGAAAAAGATTCCGCTGCTGATGCCGGTAAGAAAGCCTTTCTGACAAACCGGGTCAGCGATATAGGATTATTTATCGGCGTCATGCTGATCTTTACTGCTCTGGGTACGTTTAATTATGGAGAGATTTTTCAGGGCGTGGCCCAGGGCGATATTGCCGGCACACTGCTCACCCTGGCCGGCATTGGTCTTTTCATAGGTGCCATTGGGAAATCAGCTCAGTTTCCACTACACATCTGGTTACCGGATGCCATGGAAGGCCCCACACCGGTTTCTGCCCTGATGCACGCAGCAACAATGGTGGCAGCCGGGGTCTTTCTCTCGGTACGGCTATTTCCAATATTTACATCAGAGGTACTTCTGTTCATTGCGTATGTTGGCGGGTTCACGGCTATTTTTGCGGCCACAATTGCTATTACGCAAAACGATATTAAAAAGGTATTGGCTTATTCCACGGTCAGTCAGCTAGGATATATGATATTAGCCGTGGGAACGGGTGCTTACATCGCTGGATTTTTTCACCTGGTGACACACGCTATGTTTAAAGCGTGCCTTTTCTATGGTTCCGGCAGTGTGATCCATGCCATGCATCATACCCTGCAGAAAAAACATGATCATGATACCGATCCGCAGGATATGCGCAATATGGGCGGCTTAAAATCAAAAATGCCGGTGACCCATTGGACCATGGTAGTAGCCGCCTTAGCAATATCCGGTGTACCCTTATTCTCAGGTTTTCTATCAAAAGACGCGATCCTGGCAGGCACACTGGCATTTGGGGCCCATCATCCACAGCATTTTCTGTTACCAATTTTTGGCTTTGGGGCCGCGCTGATCACTGCTTTTTACATGTTTAGACTGATTTTTATGACCTTTCACAATGAACCCAAATTTCCGGAACTTTATGATGATATTCATGAATCACCCAAAGAAATGACTTTTCCCCTGGTCCTGCTGAGTACGCTCAGCATCTTCATATTCTATACGCTGCCATATTTCAATCCCTTGTCTGACCATGGCTGGTTCATGGAATTGGTTAAGGCCAAAGATTCAATGGTACCTGGGAATCCTAGCGCCCATGAAATAGCGGAGGGGATGCATCACAGCCACACAGCGACGATGATCCTGTCAGTCCTGTTAGCAGCGCTTGGTATTTTCCTTTCCTGGTCCGTTTACCTGAAGAAACGGATATCAGCTGACGCCTGGGCAGAAAAACTCACGCCATATTATAATCTATCCTTGAACAAATATTTCTTTGATGAAAATTATGATAAATACCTCTATCAGCCATTATTGCGCCTTGCGGAACGGATCTCATTCATTGACTGGGATTTGTATGACAAGTACTTCATCAACGGCTTTGGCCGTGTGACTAAGTGGCTTTCATTCCTTACCGGACGCACAGACTACGATGGGCTGGATCAAACCATTGTTGATGGGTTAGGAAGATCCATTAGCAAAGCGGGGTCATCACTGAAAGAGGTCCAAACTGGCCGTTTGCAAAACTATATGCTGTTTGCCCTGTTTGGCGTGGTCATTATATTAATTTTTCAATCATTTTAACAATGAAACGATTAGGAAACGCGAATGGATAACATTTTAAGCTGGATTATCTGGATTCCAATCATCGGGATGGTTGCTATTGGATTTGTTCCCAGGGGTCAGCAGGACCTCATAAAAAAAATAGCAGCAGGGACAACCGGGATCCAATTACTTGTTGCAGTATTGCTGTGGATGACATTTGACGCGACCGATGGTTCATTTCAATTTATGGAACGTGCTGAGTGGATCCCATCGTTGGGCATCGCTTACATTCTTGGCGTGGATGGGCTCAGCTTGCCAATGGTGGCCTTGAATGCATTAATAGCCTTTCTAGGCGTCTTCGTGAGCTGGAATATCGACCGCGCCGTAAAAGGGTATTTTGCGTTATTTCTATTACTAGATACGGGTATAATGGGCGTATTCCTGTCCCTGGATTTTTTCCTGTTCTATGTTTTCTGGGAAGTAATGTTATTGCCCATGTATTTCCTGATTGGCATGTGGGGTGGACCGCAAAGAGAATATGCGGCGATTAAATTTTTCCTGTATACCTTATTTGGCTCTGTCCTCATACTAATTGCCTTACTGGCACTCTATTTTGCATGTGGAAAAACATTTGATATGCTGCTCATGATGGAACGGGCACCTTTTGCCCTGGATGGTGTTCTCTGGTGGGGTATGAGTGCCATCAAGGTGATTTGGGTGTTACTGTTTATTGGTTTTGCCATAAAAGTACCTGTTTTTCCATTCCACACCTGGCTTCCGTTGGTCCACGTTGAGGCGCCCACAGCTATTTCAGTCGTGCTGGCCGGTATCCTGCTAAAATTGGGTGTCTATGGTATGCTGCGGATTAATTACACTATGTTGCCGGACGCAGTCTGGTGGTTTGCCGGTGCTTTTGCAGTTCTGGGTATGATCAATGTGTTGTGGGGGGCCATGTGTGCTCTGGCGCAAAAAGACCTGAAGAAAATGGTCGCCTATTCCAGTATAAGTCATATGGGTTACCTCTTGCTGGGTATGGCGGCAGTCATTGCCGGCGGTGCTGCGAATGGCTCAAATTTGATGGCCGCACAGGCCGGTATCAATGGGGCGGTATTTCAGATGTTCAATCATGGTACCATCTCGGCCATGCTCTTTATTCTGGTTGGTGTGATCTATGACCAGGCGCACCATCGCGACATTGAGGGATTCGGCGGACTGGCGGCACAAATGCCGGTTTACACCGGAATTGTTGCCTTGGCATTTTTTGCAGGATTAGGTTTACCTGGTCTGTCTGGGTTTGTCAGCGAAGCAATGTGTTTCATCGGTGCTTTCCCTGTATTCCGCACCATCGTAATAATTTCAACAATTGGTATATTGCTGAATGCAGCCTATTTCCTGTGGGCCTTTCAACGGGTGTTTTTTGGAAAATTGAATGAAAAGTATACAGAACTGGTTGATATTAATCAGCGCGAACTTTTCACAGTGGTACCCTTACTGGTGATCACAATTTTTCTCGGTATTTACCCCAGGCCGTTTCTGGATATGATCAAAGAGACCATGAATGTATTGATCGATCAAGTTGTTATAGTTGGAGGTATTTCCGGCATTTTCTAGCATGCTTCTCGTACTATGAGTAACCTGCAAAGTCTCTCTCTTTACTGGCCTGAATTGATCCTTTCAGGCACGATATTGCTGGCAATTATTATCGATATATTTTCTGAATCGCAGCAATCAAAAAAGGTTAGTAACTTGGTCGCGCTGGGACTAATGCTGACCTTAATTGCAGTGGCTCTCACCAAGCATTCTCCCACCACCTTATTTATGGATGCACTGGCTTTTGATCCCTTTGCTAGTTTTATTAAATCAATTGTTATTGTGGCCACCATATTGATTATTGTGATCAGCCGTAATAGCAATGAGTTTGAAGGCTATCATACCGGAGAATATTATGTACTGCTAGCAGTGATGGTATTTGGTATGTTTCTCATGGCCAGTGCCATTGACCTAGTCATGGTTTATTTGTCCATAGAAGTTGTGTCGATCATGTCATTTATACTAGCCGGCTATTTGAAGGAAAATCCCCGTTCCAATGAGGCCTCGCTGAAATATGTTATTTATGGTGCATTTTCATCTGGCATTATGTTGTACGGTCTCAGTATCATTTTTGGCTTGACGGGCACCACGAAATTCTTTGAGATCAAGGACGCTATCAACGCCCTGGATGGTTCAGCTAATTTGGCCTTAACACTAGCCAGTGTTTTTGTACTGGCTGGTTTTGGCTACAAGATATCGGCGGTTCCCTTTCATTTTTGGACACCTGATGTTTATGAAGGTTCACCAACTCCTGTTACAGCTTATTTATCTGTGGCGCCCAAGGCAGCGGGATTTGCCCTGATGATTCGCTTCTTTAATCAGGTGTTTGTAGATGGCGCTTCATTGAGCGGAATGGGCTGGTCTTCTACCGTGAGTTTCTCCTGGCCACAATTGTTGGGCATCATTTCAGTAATTACCATGAGCATGGGGAATTTGATCGCAATCCAGCAATCCAGCGTAAAAAGAATGTTGGCCTATTCCAGTATTGCCCATTCTGGTTATATGCTCATGGCCCTGCCTACAATATCTTCGGAAGGCGTTTTTGCTACTATGATATATCTGGTGATGTATCTGTTTATGAATTTGGGCGCATTTTTTGTGCTGATTTACGTGGTCGAGAAGGAGGGTGGAGAAACTTTCGAACACTTTAACGGGTTGGGATGGCGCATGCCTATTGTTGGGTTTGTTATGACCATTTTCATGTTTTCGCTTACCGGTCTGCCGCCAACGGTTGGGTTCATTGGTAAATTTTATCTCTTTGCCGCTGTGATTAATGCTGGACCAGCATTTTACTGGATAGCATTTTTTGGTGCACTTAATACGGTTGTATCACTGTACTACTATATGCGTGTTGTGAAAGCAATGTATTTCAGTGGTGAACCAAGTGATGTTATAGCAGTACCGTCTTTTTCCATGACGATGATTTTTCTACTATTAGCGATACCGTCTGTGTTTTTTGGTATTTATTGGGTGCCAGTATTGGGATGGGTAAAAGATAGTTTATTGTTATTTTCGCAGGTATTGTAATATGGCCCCTATTTTTGGGATATAATTAACAAACTTTTTAATCACTAAAAGCCAAGATTTACGTGCACTTTAATTATTGTTGGCACTTATTATTACGGGTATTACATGATATTCGACTCTTTGTTGTCTAAAGGATACAGATGTAAATTTAGGGCTGCTATTAATATTTCTTATTATGGTTGAAAACTATTTCCCTATTATAATTGTATTTGTTGTTGCTGCGGGCTTCGCATTTGTGAGTCTCATTTTAACTCATCTTCTAGGTCCACGCGTACCAAGCGCAGTAAAAATGATGCCCTATGAATCCGGTGTAGATCAAGTAGGAGACACGAGGATTCGATTTTCAATTCATTTTTTTCTGATCGCCTTACTGTTTATAATTTTTGATATTGAGATTGTTTTTCTTTATCCGTGGGCAGTGGTATTCAAAGATTTCCTTTCAGCAGGTCCCTTCATTTTTTTTGAAATGGTTGTTTTCCTGGCTATCCTTGCGTTCGGTTTTGTTTATGTTTGGCGGAACGGAGCTTTGGAATGGGAATAAAAGGAATTGTGAGCAGAACAAAATGTTATTTAATCGTGAAGATGGGTTATCATTTCTAGATAACCTTTGTTAAACTAAGATATTTCCATGAATCATGATGATATTAAATCTAATGTATTGACCACAACCATTGAACGTGCTATAAACTGGGGTAGAAAGAACTCACTTTGGCCTATGCCGTTTGGCACTGCCTGTTGTGGGATCGAGTTTATGGCAGTATTGGCGGCGCGTACGGATATATCCCGCTTTGGTGCAGAAGCGATCCGTTTTTCACCGCGACAGTCAGACCTATTAATTGTTGCTGGTAGGATTTCCATCAAAATGATGCCAGTACTTATTCGCATATACGAACAGATGCCGGAACCAAAATGGGTGATTTCTATGGGAGCCTGCGCATCCACTGGAGGTGTATTCGATACCTATAGTGTGATACAGGGTATAGATAATTTTATTCCAGTTGATGTATATATACCTGGCTGCCCACCAAGACCGGAAGGTGTCGTTGAAAGTCTAATGAAGCTCCAGAATTTGGTAGACAAAGAGAAACTGTCTGACTACGCACTTTCATCTTCCAAATAGATGTCGTTAGAAAAAACGCTTTCCCAGATAAAAGGTTCATTTTCCGATTATGTTCTTGGCTTGACGGAGTATGCCGGTGAACAAATTATTCATATAAAAGGCCAGGGTGTTATAGATGTGCTAAAAACATTCAAGGATGCGGGATTTAATTTTTTAGCTGATCTTACAGCGATTGATAACTTAACACTTGGTGGCTTTGAACGTTTTGCTGTTGTGTACCACCTGCTTTCTCATGGATCCGCAGAACGCGTGACAATAAAGGCATATGTGCCTGAAGATAATCCAGTGTTACCTTCTATAGAGTCACTTTGGAAAACAGCAGACTGGCAGGAACGAGAAGTATTTGATTTATTTGGCATAGAGTTCGAAGGACATCCCAATTTGACCCGCATTATGAATCCCGATGACTATGAGGGGCACCCCTTGAGGAAGGACTATCCTAGATTGGGTCGCAAAGAAAGATACGATTTTCCTGTGATTGATCGGGGCATACAAAAACAAAAACGAACAGAATGACTAGAGTAACAGAAAAGCAACTTGAAACTGATAGAATGATCCTCAATTTTGGGCCGCATCACCCCTCGACACATGGAACACTACGGATAATTATGGAACTAGAAGGTGAAACTGTAACGAAGGCTACACCAGAAATCGGTTATCTCCATTCTGGGTTCGAAAAGCTGGGTGAAGACTTGGATTTCAACCAGTATATTACTATCACAGACAGAATGAATTATCTGTCGCCCCTATGTAACAATGTGGCTTATGCCTTAGCAGCAGAAAAATTGATGGAATTGGAAGTTTCCAAACGAACGGAGTATATCCGTGTTCTAATGTGTGAATTGAGCCGGATTGCTGATCATGTATTAAATGTGGGTATGCTGGCAGTGGATTTAGGTGCAATGACAGCGTTTCTTTATGGATTCAGAGTGAGAGAGAACATATATGATCTTTTTGAAATAGCCACTGGGACTCGCCTTACCACCAGTTATACTCTTGTGGGAGGTCTGATGAGGGATATTCCGGAGGGCTTCGACAAGGCTGTCCTAAAAGTTCTCGATGAAGTAGATGAAGTTGTCAATGATATCGAAACCTTATTAAATAAGAATCGAATATGGCAAAATCGGACTAAAAACATTGGTATCATCTCAAAAGAGAATGCTATTTCTTACGGTATATCTGGACCCATGGCAAGAGCATCCGGTATAGATTGGGATATCAGAGTGAATGAACCATATTCCAGTTATGAAGATTTTGATTTTGATGTCGCCATTGCTTTGAATGGTGATGTGTTTGATCGGTATCTAGTGCGGATGGAGGAAGTTCGCCAAAGTATAAAGATATGCAAGCAGTCGCTGGATAAAATGCCAACTGGAGATGTGAGCATTGATCCGGATTTGGGATTTAACCTACCTCCAAAAGATGAAGTATACAACTCTATCGAGGGCCTGATCTATCATTTTGAAGTGACCATGCCAAACAGGGGAATGACACCACCAGTCGGTGAAGCCTACGTACCTACCGAATCGCCCAATGGTGAGCTAGCTTTTTATATTATAAGTGATGGAAACCGTACACCCTATCGCGTTCGCACAAGGCCACCATCGCTGATCAACTATTCAATTTTTTCAAAACTGATAGAAGGACATATGCTTTCAGATGCACCAGCTATTATTGGAAGTATAAATGTTATCGCAGGAGAATTGGACCGATGAAATCCAATGGTAAATTGAAGCAAAGATTTACTTTTTCAGACCCGGAAAGAGTGGAACAAATTTTTTCCCAATATTCAGATAAAAAATCTGCTACCCTACCACTGCTACATTTGGCGCAGTCACAGGAGGGATACATTTCTAACAGTGTAATTGAAAATATCGCTGATTTGGTTGATTGCCATTCGGCCGTTGTGATGGACTGCGTATCTTTTTATACCATGCTATATACGAAACCTCAAGGGCGCCATATCATTCAAGTTTGCCAGACACTTTCCTGTAGTCTAAATGGCGCCGATGCCCTGGTAGACCACGTAACAGATAAATACGAAATCAAACCTGGTGAAACAATGGCTAATGATCGATTCACGCTCATGAAAGTAGAATGCTTAGGCTCTTGTGGGACTGCCCCGGTTGTACAAATAAATAAAGAATATCATGAAGGTTTATCTACACAAAAATTTGACAAATTACTAGAGTCTTTTGAATGAATACATTTAAACCAGTCCTGACAGAGTATATTGATCAACAAGACTGCCATACGCTTCCATTTTACAAAAGGGTTGGCGGATACACTGCTCTTGATAAAGTGTTAAAAATGAATCCTGAGGATGTTACTCAAGAAGTAAAGGATTCAAATCTTCGCGGCAGGGGAGGAGCAGGTTTTCCAACCGGTGTGAAATGGGGATTTATCCCAAAAGATTCCAATAAACCAAAATATCTGATCAACAATGCAGATGAAAGTGAACCTGGAACCTTTAAGGATAGGTTACTGATGAATAAAGCACCTCATCAAATGCTGGAAGGTATGGTCATTGCTGCCTATGCTATCGGTTGTCATACATCCTTCATTTACATTCGTGGAGAATTTTACAAAGAATATAAATTACTGGAAAAGGTAGTAACTGAAGCGTATGAGAATAACCTTCTGGGTGATAATATACTCGGTTCAAATTACAGTCTGGATGTTGTTATACATCGCGGAGCAGGAGCCTATATTTGTGGTGAAGAGACTGGGTTGATAGAATCTCTTGAAGGCAAACGAGGCTGGCCAAGGATTAAGCCACCCTTCCCTGCGATCGAAGGTTATCTTAAAAGCCCTACAATAGTGAATAACGTTGAGACCCTTTCCTGCCTTCCTCATATAGTCAATCGTGGTGCCGGTTGGTTTAAATCCATCGGTCCTGAAAAAGGGCCAGGCCCGAGACTGTTTTGTATTTCAGGATGCGTTAATAATCCCGGTGTTTTTGAAGAACCTATGGGCGTCTCTTTAAAAGAATTAATTTTTGATAGGGCAGGTGGTATACCGGATGGCAAACAATTGAAAGCTGTTTTCCCTGGCGGTTCATCATCAGCGATTCTAACGGCTAATGAAGCTATAGATGTAATGATGGATTTTGAGGAACTGGTAGAAAAGAAAAGCATGCTTGGATCTGCGGGGGTCATTGTTATGGATGAAACAGTAAATATGGTGCAGGCTTGTCTCAATATTGCTCGGTTTTATGCTCATGAATCTTGTGGTCAATGTACCCCGTGCAGAGAAGGTACTGCATGGCTGGTAAAAATGCTGACACGGTTAGTTAATGGTGGGGGTAAACCAAACGATATTGACATGCTTTTTGAGATTACGGATAACATCGGCGGTCTTATCGATTTTTCAAAAGGCAGTTTTGGCAAGACCATCTGTCCATTTGGTGAAGCGGTTGCTTGGCCAGTAAGAAGTTTTGTGGAAAAGTTTAAAGGCGAATTCATGGAATATTTGCCTCAAGAAAAGGTAGTTGCCTGATGCCACTATTAAAAATAGATGGTAAGGAAATTGAGATAAAAAGTGGTACCACAGTGCTGCAAGCAGCTGAGGCCAATGGTATAGAGATACCTTATTACTGTTACCATCCTGCTCTGGAGATTGTTGGCAGTTGCCGCATGTGCCTTGTACAGGTAGAAGGGATGCCTAAACTACAAGTGTCATGCAACACTTTTGTAGGGGATGTTCCTCCTGAACGCAAAGTAGACGGTAAATATGATATGGTGGTGGATACGCAGAATGATCTCGTGGTCCAAGAGAGAAAAAATATACTGGAATTTCTTTTGCTAAATCATCCGCTCGATTGTCCCGTATGTGACCAGGCCGGTGAATGTTATCTTCAAGACTATTCTTTCAAATTTGGCAACGCCCATAGCCGTTTCGATGAAGCGAAAAGAGTGCGTCCCAATGAATATCTTGGTTCGCAGATTGTCATCAATCACAATCGCTGTATTTTATGCAGTCGTTGTGTTCGTTTCACGCAGGAAATTTCGGGTACCAGTGAACTATTTGTTGAAGCCCGTGGATATAATTCAAAAATAGCAGCCCTGGAAGACAAGCCCCTTGATAATCTATTAGCAGGCAATGTGGCAGATATTTGTCCGGTAGGTGCGCTTTTAAGTACTGACTATATCCATAAGAATCGTATTTGGAACCTTAAAGAACAACCTTCTGTGTGCCAGGATTGCAGTGTTGGCTGCAACGTTGATGTATTTTCTCAAAGAGACCAGATTTTACGATTAACCCCTAGGGAGAATCACGACGTGAATGGCTACTTCATGTGTGACATAGGACGCTACGGTTTCCACCGCTTTGAGGAAATCGAGCGGGTTACCCAACCCATGGTGCGAAATGGCGAATCTTTTGATGCACTCAATTGGGACAAAGCGATCGAAAAGACAGCAGATCTGATCAAAAAATCAAATGGTAAAACTGCTGGTATTGTTTCACCCTTTCACACCAATGAATCAAATTTTTTATTAGGCCTAATGATGAATGGTGTTCTGGGTTCGCTACCACCAATAACGAAGAAAGAAATAACTTATCAATCGGGATTTCGGATTAGCGCTGACCGTTCACCAAACCGGAGGGGTATGAATAATATCTGTGGAGAAATAGTGGCAGATTTGCCTTCTGAAATAAAAGCACAGGCCATTCATGGTTTATACATTTTGGATGACGGTGTAGATAGGGAATCTGATGATGTCTGGAAAGAGATTTTAGCGAAAATGGATTTTGTAGTTGTGCAAACCTATGCCATGACGGCGTTGGCAAGATCAGCCAACATCATTTTACCCGGTCTGGCACCCTTTGAGCGGGAGGGAACTATCACCAATGATAGGGACCGTGTGCAATGGTTGCGGTCGTCCTTGCCCAAGAAAGGAGAATCCCGTGCTGATTGGGAAATCCTGATGATGGTGATGAAAGCACTGGATAAAGAGGAACAGACCTTTGCAGATGTAGGTCAGGTAATAAAGGTGATGGGTGAAAAGTTTCCAGCTTATAAAGGTCTGTCTTTCTTCCGGTTAGGGCCACATGGTATGTCATTAAATGGGAAAGCCAGCGGGTAATGGACCTTTTGGGCTTTATTATTATTTGTGTAAAGGTTCTGGTAGTTTTTGCAGCTACTATGCTTACTGTGCTAATGATGATCTATGCAGAAAGACGAGTATCCGCTTTTATACAGGGTCGGCTAGGGCCAAACCGCGTTGGGCCACAGGGACTTCTCCAGCCAATTGCTGATGGTATCAAATTCCTTATGAAGGAGGACATTATACCGGATGGGGTGAATAAACCTATTTACCTGCTGGCGCCAGTAATTATGCTTATACCCGCTTTGATGACATTTGCGGTGATTCCATTTGGGTCAGATATCACACTTTTTGGTAGGCAGATTCCCTTGCAAGTAGCTGATGTGAATGTTGGAATTCTTTATGTTCTTGCTCTCACCAGTATTGGTGTCTATGGTATTGTATTAGCAGGGTGGTCTTCAAATAGCAAATATTCCCTTCTTGGTGGACTCCGTTCAGCGGCGCAGCTTATCAGTTATGAATTAGCAATGGGGCTCGCCGTAGTAAGTATAATTTTACTATCAGGATCATTGAAACTAAATGATATTGTTGCTGATCAACAGGGATATCTTTTTTCATGGAACGTATTTAAGCAACCTTTGGCTTTTATCATTTTTTTGAT
>CAJXWT010000051.1 GCA_913062595.1 uncultured Fidelibacterota bacterium | reverse complement strand
TCGCCTTCCTTCCGGATGATATATGGCTGTATCTCTGTCAGTTTTGTCATAAAGTCATCCATTTCGAAGATGAGATCTCGCTCTACGGGAAAGCCCGTTAGTGGTTCTATACGGATTTTATCTGGGTAATAATCCTTGAGAAATGCAGCGCAGGACAACTTCGGAACGTTGTTGATCATCACGCCGCAGCTGCCGCATACACCCATCTGGCAGGACCAGCGGTAAGAAAGCGTTCCATCGATCTCGTCCTTAATGTGATTGATGGCGTCCAGCACCACCCAGTCTTCACGAAACGGAACCTCGAAGGTCTGAAAGGTGGGTTCGCTCTCTTTTTCCGGGCGGTAGCGGAAGATTTCCAATTTCATGGTTTCTGCCATTTCTTATACCTTATTCTTCCTTTCCATAAACCCTCTCTCCAGGTGGCCATTTAGTAATCACCACATCTTTATAATCAATGCGGGGTTCAATATCATTTTGATATGCCAAAGAATGCTTTAAAAAATTTTCATCATCCCTACCCGGAAAATCAGTTCGTTGGTGAGAGCCCCTGCTTTCCGTTCTTTCCAGGGCACTGTAAGAGATAGCTTCTGCAACATCCAACATGAACTCGAGTTCCAGCGCTGAGGTCAGTTCAGTGTTAAAACTGAAGCTTTTGTCTTCCATTATAATATTGGAAAATCGGTCTTTAAGTTCTTTTATTTTATTGCATGTTTCCTTCAAACTTTTCTCTGAGCGATAGATGCCGGCACTCGTTTCCATGGTTTCGTTCATTTCTTTCCGGAGTGTAGAAATTCTTTCTGTTCCCCCCTCTTTTCGAAAGAAGTTTCTGCTGATACGTTCCTGTTCTTCGGCAGCTTGCAGTTCCAGCGATGCCGTGTTAAGACGAGGGCTCTCCAATGCAAACTGGGCCGCTGCCTTCCCTGCGCGATTTCCAAACACCAGAAGTTCCGTCAGGGAGTTCGATCCCAGGCGGTTGGCCCCATTGATAGAGACGCAGGCACACTCTCCGGCTGCGTAAAAACCGGGAAGGGCAGTCGCCCCTGTGATGTCAGTATCAATACCTCCCATCATGTAGTGAACTACGGGTCTCACCGGGATTAGTTCATAGACAGGATCAATGCCGGCATAATTTTTTGATAACTCCCGGACAAAGGGAATCTTTTTATCAATTTTCTTTTCACCCAGGTGACGGATGTCGAGATGGACTACGTGACCATACGGGCCGGATATAGTTCTTCCTTTTTCCCTTTCCGCCACGAAAGCCTGGCTCAGGCGATCCCGGGGACCCAGTTCCATACTTTTTTTTACTGGATGCTTCGAATTATTAATATCCAGCGGCTTGCCCAAGTCGTAATCCTGAAGATACCTATAGCCATCTTTATTCACCATGATTCCACCTTCCCCTCGGGCTGCTTCCGTGATAAGAATACCCGTACCGGGGAGTCCTGTGGGATGGTACTGGATAAATTCCATATCTTTGAGGGGTACGCCGGCCCGGTACGCCATGGACATCCCGTCGCCTGTCTTGATAGCACCGTTGGTCGTGAACGAAAAAACCCGGCCGGCCCCGCCGGTACACATTATCACCGACCTGCCGGTAATCGCCGCCACCTTGCCGGAACGAAGTTCGATGGCAGCTACACCTTGGCACCGGCCATTCTCCAACAAAATCTTTGTGGCGAACCATTCATCGTAGCGGGTAATATTGTTGTACTTGAGGGAAGTCTGAAAAAGGGTGTGGAGCATGTGGAAACCGGTTTTATCGGCAGCAAACCATGTCCGCTCAATCTTCATCCCCCCGAAGGGCCGAGTCGCCACTGTTCCATCAGTTTCCCGACTCCACGGACAACCCCAGTGCTCCATCTGGATCAATTCTCTGGGTGCTTCGTTCACAAAAAGTTCCACGGCGTCCTGATCACACAACCAGTCACCGCCGGCAATGGTATCGTTGATATGGTTTTCCAGGGAATCGTTATCTTTAATAACAGCCGCCGCGCCGCCCTCTGCCGCCACGGTGTGGCTTCGCATGGGATAGACCTTGCTCACCACTGCTACGCTTAAGTTTGGGTTGGTCTCAGCTATGGCAATAGCAGCCCGTAGTCCTGCGCCGCCGCCGCCTACCATGACAATATCATGATCTGTAATCATTTAATATCTGCCAGAGAAGAAAAGGTACGAAAGATCATGACCCCGGTAGTATATACAACAAAATTCAAAAAGTCTAATCCGTTTCACAGTGGTAAAACCCACGAGCGGTCTATATGTTTTGTGATAAATAAAGAATTAGAATGCATGGTAGAAATGATAATCTATGATTACACGAAATTAATTACTACATGATGTATATAGAAACAGTTTATAGAGCATAGTATCTGTGACAATAAAAAATTGAACATCTTGGTAAAAAAATAATTATCTACTAGCTTTCTATTTATATGAAGTATGGTAGCATAGCTGCAGGTGACAAAACTACTGTTAATGCGGCAATGGAAATTCTTAAAGACGGCGGTAACGCATTTGATGCAGCAGTTTGTGCTGTATTCACCGCTATGACATCAGAATACACCTTAACAGGCGCTTGTGGTGGTGGCGTTATGCTGGCATATCCAAAAGAATCGGAGCCAATTGTTTTCGATTTTTTTGTTCATACACCTGAAAAAAAGTCAGTAATAAATTTAGAATTTTTTTCTACAGCGGTTGATTTTGGTCCGGCATCACAATTTTTTCATATTGGGAAAGGTTCTGTAGCCGTACCTGGAAACACAATCGGTTTATTACATATCCATTCTAGATTGGGATCATTACCATTATCGCGCATACTTGAACCGGCTATACAGACTGCCAAGTCTGGTGCAATTATTAATAATGCACATGAATATCTATTTAAAATTCTTGATCCAATTCTGAGTCACACCAAAGCTGGAGAAATTCTTTTCAAACCAAATGGAAAAACGATAAAAGCTGGTGAGCGGTTCAAAAACCCCGATTTCGCAAATTATCTCGAACAAATAATTATTGAAGGTTCTAAATTTTTATACCACGGTGATATGACAGATAAAATTGATGTTTTTATGGAAGATGGCGGACTATTAACAAAAGAGGATTTTTCAAACTATGAAGTAATTGAAAGAACACCTTTGAAAACTGATTTTAATGGTAAAACAATTATTACTAACCCCATGCCATCTCCGGGGGGTACTCTTATAGCATTCGCATTAAAAATCATATCTCAGAAATTTCCTGGGAAAGAAATAGATAATCGACTATTAACTCTTGTCATGCGTTCAGCGCAAACTGCACGCAGCGAAATTATGTCCGCAAAAAATAGAACAGGTTCATTAGCAGAAATATTGGGTCCAAATTATTTCAAAAGGTATTTAGACCTTTTTGATTCTGAAATATTCCTCAAACCAAATAAAGAAAAACCGGGTTCTGGGTCAACTACTCACATGAGCGTTATCGATTCACAAGGTAATGCAGCAAGCGTGACGACTACCAATGGAGAAGGTTGCGGATATATAATACCAGACACTGGTATTATGATGAACAATATACTCGGGGAAGAGGATTTAAATCCCGACGGATTCCATAATTGGGAAACAACAAAAAGAATGGAAACAATGATGTCTCCGACAATTGTGATTGGCGATTTTGGTCCCGAACTTGTACTTGGAAGCGGAGGCAGCAATCGTATTCGATCAGCAATCAAACAAGTAATACTTAATAAATTCACAAAAGATATGAATCTGGAAGAAGCAATACAGGCACCGCGAATTCATTTAGAGGAAAATATCATTCACTGTGAGTCAGGTATTAATACAGCCAAATTAAGCTTCCCCTGGTCAACAATACACCATTGGCACGAAAAAAACCTATTTTTTGGTGGTGTAAATGCTGTCACACCTACAAATGCTGTGGGAGATCCGCGCCGCAGTGGTTATGGACTAGTGCGCTGACTTCTGGATCGGGACTCCTGAACCAGCCATTTGAATAAATTTATTTGATCCTTGTCGTCTAGCATCAATTCAGGATGCCACTGAACAGCCAAAAATGCATCAGGAAATTTGGTATCTTCTATTGCTTCAATTAATCCATCATCGGACCAGGATACTGGTTTTAAACCATGACCGAGGGTGCGAATTCCTTGATGATGGGTACATGTTATTTCTGGATCATCGTCACCAATAACTTTATTTAATAAGCTATTATTTTCAAGCTTTACCGTGTGGTTTGCCCATTCTCCATTAAATTCTCCATGATAAACAGAACCATCTAATTGTTCGGTCAAATCTTCATAAAGTGTACCACCACGAATCACATTAATGTGTTGCATACCAACACATATGGCTAACATCGGTTTTCTTAAATTATACATTGCCAGAAAAATATTTCTATCAAACTTTTCTCGTTCAGGTGTCATAACATCAGAATCCAGTAACTCAGGATGATTACCATTATATATATTATTGGGGATATCAGGACCTCCAACTAGAAGTAATCCGTCAATGGCTTGTGCAATTTCGTTGATCGAGTCATCTTGATCAGGATGGTGGAGTGTAACTGGTATACCTCCAGCTGTCCATATTGCGGTGAAATATCGGTCCTTTGAACCATTCCACATAGCATCACTGTATTCAAAATAATATGGATTTAATCCTATCAGTGGTTTCTTCACTATTTGGCCCGTAGAAATTCAATAAGCTGTTTTTGGTTATTATAAAATTCATCTTGCATAAATATGGCTGGAATTCCTCGCACATTAATTATATTGAGGTATGGTGTCAATAAATCTTGCTCATTATCTATATGCAGACTTTCAGACCTTATCTTTAAACCATCGAGGGCTAAACCGGAAAATATATTAATCCATTCCATCATATTTTTCCCCGCTGGACCAATGTTTGAAAGATTCAGGATACATGCATTAGCATTAGCAATTTTCCTTTCATCCACAGACCATCGAGAAAATATTTTCATTAATTGATCCCGTATTGTATCGACAGTCAGTAACCCAACCCAAAAAGCTGCAGGTGCCATTTCAAAACCTGTGGGCGGTCGGTCAGCGACCCGAACTTCTAAAACATGTTTTTTAAAACGAACATGTGTAAATATCTGGTGCAGAGCGATATCTATTTTATGCTCATCTAGCACCTCAGATTGGTCTAAAGTTTGCAACCATTGTTTTAGAGAGCCATCAAACTCTTTTATGTCGTTACCGCTCGAAATAGTAAAAATTGACGGTGCATCTAATACTATATCTACAAATTTATCTAATAATTGCTCCTTACTATGTATACCATGGTCAAACAAATCGCCACATCTTGAAGGATCTGTATCATTCCAAAAGTTGTAACGATTATTGGAATTCTTAGCCGGTTTTCCAGCCATAAATGGGCCATTGGCGAACAGTAACACACAAAAGGGGGTTAAACAATCTGCTAGGAAAGCCATTTCTTCAGCATCTGTTTTGGATAAAATATCAATATTTACTTGAACGCTTGTTGTATTTCTCATCATCCAAGGTCCGTATTTCCCTGTCCGAAGAAATAATTCATGCATCAGCTTATATTTCTTATGATCAATAAAATCTATCTCATTAGGTAAATAAATCGGCTCAACTGCTAAATCAATTGTTTCCAGTTGGTTAGTAGTAAAAAGCTGGTTTAATCTTATTTGGTGACTATTTAACTCGATTTGCACATCATGCAATGACCGACGTGGGGTGGACGCCCATTCGATTTGACCACCCGGTTCAATTGAATAATAAGCTTTATACTTATCGTCCACCTGAAGATCAATTAAGTTCTTAAGCAAATCGGAAGCAGAATATTCACTTCCAGGATTTACCGGTATCCGTCTGCCCTTCATATCATAAATGAAATCCTCTAGCTCGATACCGATCATTCTATCCTTCCCAGTTTCAAGGGGTGATAGTATTACGCTTTTTATTTTTTCTTTTAATTCCATTGGAGACTCAAAAAACGATGTTGTTTAATAAATTATAAAAAAACCCCTAAGATGAAGGGGGTCAAAAGTTTCAATTGAATTATTTGAGAATTTATTCCACCATTTCTCCGCCACCTACATAATCCTCCAGATTAAATGCACCATCTTTTTCCATCTGCTTGGCAGCCTGTATAATACCTTTGCGGGCATTATCTACTTCCCGCTTGGATACTGCCCCTTCAATTGGTTCGAACATAGCCTGTTTTTTCTGCGGTAAGTTTTCAATCACTCTTGATACTACTGCTTCATCCATGCCTTTCATCCCCATAGCAATAAGATCCAATTCTACCGAATTCATAAGATCACGAATAATATTATCTGGGAAATATTCAAATATATCTTCCCATTTGAGGTGGTATTTCTTTATCTCATCAGCAAGGGCTGGCGCCTCCCGTGATATAGCCTCTAAATATTTGGATTCGTCATCTGGTTCCATCTCGCTTAATATTTCCGCAACCTCTTTACCACCGCCCCGTGAGAAGGCAACTGTTTTTGGAAGGAAATGAGACTTCTCTTGCAGGTCTGACGCAACACTAACTATTGCTCCCAAAGGAACCTCATTTAGGGTTCCCATTTCAATAAGTACGCGACCCTTTTCTTCCGGGTCCAAACGATCTAAAACTTTTTTTCGCTTCTCAGCACTAACCTGAGCCATTACAATTGCTTTAACTTTTGTATCTTCCGGTAACACCATAGATATTAGTTGTTCATCGGTTAAATCATCGAGGAATTCAAACGGTTTCTTAGGTTCATCTTCGCCACCATCCTCGGCTTGGAATTTCTCACTTACAAAACTATAGTAAAATTCCTCTATAACTCGCTTTTTAACGCCAAAAGAAACACTATCCATATCCCGTACAACTGAACGAACTTTTCTTATATCTGTCTTCGATAGTTCCTTTAAAAGTGTAATTGACAGACCTTCACCAAGAATAGTAAACAAAATAGCCACTTTTTGTAAGCCAGAT
Organism: uncultured Fidelibacterota bacterium; assembly: GCA_913062595.1. GTDB lineage: Bacteria > Fidelibacterota > Marinisomatia > Marinisomatales > TCS55. The sequence continues at coordinate 10,201 of CAJXWT010000051.1, read as the reverse complement.
AGTCTTTTTATATCGGTGATCATATACTGACCTCTTTATTTCTTCTTTTTCTTCTTTTTACCAGAGTCCTCTTCCTCCGGTTCTTCTGGCGGTGGTTCTGGCTCAGGGACGACATCATCTTCCAGCCATTCTTTGACAATACGTGTGGCAGTTTTAGGTTGTCCTACACTCATAGATACAACTGATTGGCGCATCTCCCCAATCTCGCTCCTCAATACATCTGGATCATCCTCTAGTTCTTGTCCCACACTGGCTACCTGAGAGTCAACACTTTTCTTAGCAGCTAGATTACTATTTTTTGACCCGTCGTTTTTACCCTTTTTTTTTCTTTTTCTAGGAGGTCGACCATAAAACCACGGTGGTGGTGGTGGAAGTGCCTTCTTTTTATTAAACAGTAACACAATAACCAAAACAAGTAGTACTAATACGAGAGCGCCCAACATAGAAACCAATATGATCATCGCGGAAGAGCTTTCTACATGCTCAATTTCCTGTTCCAGATCGAGCTGAACAGAATCTAGCATAGCAATCTTCCGCGTAAGTTGTGAATCTATTCCTGTCTTTTGTGTTTGCTCGGCATAGATTAACGCGTCTCTCAAAGAAGTAATTTCGCCTTTTAGTTCCCCTAGTTGCAGTGAATCCCGCAACAATTTAGTTCTTCTTTCATATTCAAATTTATTTTTCAGGTTCGCTTGTTCTAATTCATTTAACCGGTTCTTAAATGCTGTCATAGGTTCGCTTACGGCATCCTCTATGGATTTTTGCAGACCACCATCTTTCCCTTCCCCGGCTTGTAATTGCTCTAACTTATCAGCAATATTCTTGAGGAGTACCTGTTCCGCACTTTTTTCATCACGACGTTCCTTGAAGGATGCGGTCATTATGCTCAACACATCGCCTCTTGTACGGTCAAATCGTGATGCTACCATTACAACCTGGCGAATATTCTCAATCAACTCCGGGGCAGCACCCTCTTGTAAAATTATACTTATTTGAATGCGTTTGACAGAATATCTAGCAGGCATTCTTTTTGTTAATGTCTTGGATTGTACCCTTTCGTTAGCCATAGTGGGCTCTTGAATTGGTACAACCATACCGGGACCGGCCTGACCCTGTGCTGCAGACTTCTGAGAGACCTGCGGTTCAGCTTCAACCTCAAAATCGAAACCGGGAATGGGAAGCCCCATGCTATAGAATTCAGTATCTTCAGCAGATCCATCTTCTGGAGCCGCTTCACCAATTATGGTTGTAAGTTGTTCGAGCGCAGATGCTTCATCATAAATGGGACGGTCACTTGGTATAATCGTAATTTGTTCTTCTTTTTCGCCGATAATTTCAATATCAACATCCACATCAATTATATACTTTTGATCATCAATGATCTTGGAAAGTGCATCACCCATACGTTCCCTCAGATCGCTTTCAACCATTAGTTTCTGGGTTAAATAACTAGAGGCTTGCTGGCCTAACAATAAAGTTAGACTAAATAAGAAAACCCAAATGAAAGGATGTATTTTATACCCCTTCTTCATATTGCACTCCTTGTATAATTCTTAAACATACTTTAATCAATTCTTACCCATCGTTTTCTACGTAACTAGTTGTGTGGTGCGAGGGTTTCAAGAATGTTATTTCAATTCGTCTATTTCTACCTTTTTTTTCTGGTGTATCATTTAATTCCAAAACAGTTTCCCTATCTATCTGCTGTGTCAGATTTCCAGCCTGACCCCTTGGAAACCAATCAGCATATCCCGCAGCAACTAATCGGGTAGGGTTGACGCCCTGATCAATAATATTTCTTACCACTGCTGCGCCGCGTGCCGTAGATAACTCCCAGTTTGATGGAAACCGTTTTTGATATGCTTTTGGTAATGGATCACTATCTGTGTGGCCCGCAACTTCGATTTGAAAGATCGAATTCTTAATCTCAGGAGCTATTTTTTCTGTTAATAATTTCTTTAGGCCCGGACTTATTCCAGCACTTCCAGATCCAAAACTAAAATCACCGCTAATCTCTAATGTAACACCTTTAGCACTAGTGGTGACTTCAACGGGAGGATCTCCTTTGCTATCCTTCATTTCTGCTTCTATCTCTTCTATCATTTCTTCCAAAGATGCTTTTACTTGACCAAGTTTTGTCGCTTTTTTATCAAACTTGCCTTCTAGTTCTGCTGCGCCTTCCTTTTTTATCTTACTTCCTAATGATTTACCCGTGGAGTTTGCCATCTCCATAATCTTTACTGGATCCATTGTTGATAACGCAGCTAACAATACAAAAAAGGCAAAAAGTAAGGTCATCATATCTGCAAATGTGCCGAACCATCCAGGCAGTCCTTCTTCAACCATATCCATACCCTTTACAATACCAGACTTAAATGCTTTTTTTTCGCCGGGAGTTTTTGCCATTTATATTATCCTTCTGTTTTCCAATCTGAGGGTGGTATGAATGAATTGAGTTTTTCCCTAACAATCAGCGGGTGTTTTTTCTGGTGAATCAACCGCGCTGCCTCTACCAGTAAAGACTGAAGGGTTGTATTAGATGCAATTCTAACTTTTATTTTATCAGCCATTGGTAAGAAAAATAGGTTAGCAAAAACAGCGCCATAAAATGTAGTTATTAATGCTGCTGACATGCCGGGGCCCAATGAATCCGCGCCACCTTCGCCACCAAAACCTGATAACATAATAACCAATCCAATTAATGTACCAACCATGCCCCAGGCCGGTGCCATGACACCCATAGATTTAAAAAGGTTTGACTGTGTTTTTTCACGTATTTCCCTGTATTCTATTCTTGTTTCTAATATTTCTGTTAATTCTTCTAATGAATATCCATCAACTACCATTTGCACTCCATCGCGGAAGAAAAAATTATTAATTGAATCAACGTGCTTTTCCAGATCTGCTGCGCCTTTTCTACCAACGTCTGCGGCTTCAACAGCCTCATCAACAACATCACCTAATTTAATTTCGCCTCCTTTTAACACAGCACCCATTGCAGCGCCTAATTTTAATACATCAGAAAGAGGAAACGCGATAGATATCGAAGCAAGCATGCCTCCAAACACAATTGCAAAACTTGGACCAGAAACAAAGCCTCCAGTACTAGCACCCGCCTCTGCTGCCGCTAAAAATATACTACCGGCGATAGCTCCAAGTCCTAAAACAATACCTACTATGGTTGCAATATCCATACCGATTTACTCCCTCACAAAACTTGTGGTCCTTAATCTATTCTCGTGCAGCGCTTTTAAAATATTGCGTACATCATCATATTCTGGATCCATCCGCAGAGCTAGGTTCCAGTTAATTGTTGCTCGTTGAACATCTCCCAGTTTATAATAAATAGATCCCCTCCGTGCATAAGCAAGCGCAAGATTTGGATTCAGATCCAGTGCGGATTCAACTTCTTGCAGGGATGCCCGATAATCACCGCCATAAAAATATCGGAGCGATCTAGATAAGTGGCGCAATGCTTCATTCATGTTTTTACCTTCAACATTACTGGAAAGTTTTAATGATTTCAGCGAATCTTCAAGAAAATTCGACTTTTGCTCCATTGCTGACAATCTAACCATAAGGTTACGCATTTCATTATTTACCATTACCACAGAATCACGTAAAGAACTGACCATGAAGCTTGCCATTGCTAAAGTAGAATCAAACTGATCGGAGAATTGATCGTCAAAAACAGGTAGGTCACCAGCTTCTGTCATTAGAGGATATGGGCCGGCCAAACCTCCTGTCACCCTCTTTGCTCTTCGTGGTACAGCCATATCAAACCCCACAGTTAGTGCTGGATGTGCTGGCCAATAACGTATTTTCCAGCTTGGTAATTTATCTATGTGGGTGAACCCAATGTTCAGGCGATAATCCGAGGTAAGGGGGATGCGGAGTCCCACATTGATACCTATACCATCAAATTCACCCACAAAATCCAACCCACCCCATTTATTAAAGAATGGAGTGTTCAAATGAAATCCAGCAAACACACCTGCCGGCGCACCAGACTGTAAAGTATCCAAACTCGAATCTGTAGTCAGCAAAGAATCTTGCGCGCCAAAACCACCTGTACCAAAACCAAGGAAAGTTTGTAGGTTATAAGATCCCAATTGTTTAGCGCTGCTCACTACAACAAAAAAAGACAGTTGCTCGGGAGATAGATTTAACCCGCTTTCTAATTCAGAGTTTTGAAAAACAATATCTTGTAAACCAACAGAAACGCTCACGTCATTGTAAGTAAATACTCGCTGTTGCAGGTGAAAACCAAATTCTACAGGTGGCGCATAAGTTGACACCTCGAGATTGGCTAAGTTGGTTGTATCTGCAGTTTGTACTGAAGAAAATCCCAATGAAAAATTTCTTCCAACTTCCATATCGAAATAAATTCCAGCAGTACTATTGAAAGGACTAAAATTGTGTAGTTCAGTTCCAAATCCCGTTCTAAATAAATAAGGCGATCTACCAACCGTGCTAAATGGTATCTTCATCATTAAACCGGGTCTGGTATATGCTACACGCGTAGCAGCAATAGACATATCATTTAAACTAATAACCATAACAATTATTAAGAAAAAGGCTTTCAACCTCATTGATATATTTCCGCTCGCTTAATTTCCATTCGCGCGAGTTTAGCATATTCACTTCTAGGAAAATTATTTACCAACTGGTTAAATACGATTAACGACTCCTCCATTTGTCCTAATTTACGATGTAGTAAACCTTTTTTTATTAAGGCATCATCTGCATGATCAGAGTCAAGATCCTTTAGTATTTTTTCAAGTGAAATTAATGCATTTTCGAAATCCCCAAGCTGTTGATAAGAATCTGCCATCCAATAGAGAACATTATTGGCAATATCTTTTGTTGACTTATCTAACACTAAATTTGAAAAATAATCAAGGGCGATCAGAAAATCTTCCCGCTGATAAGCAAAAACACCAGCCATATAATCTCGCTGACTGAAACTAGGAATTGCAGGTGCACCTACAGGCAACTCTATTGTTTCAGAAATCAAAGGTATTTTCAATGCTGTGTCCACTGGTTTTGTGTCTTCTTTTGATGCGGTGGATAATTCTATTGAATTTTCTACCATAGATGGCCCGGGGTCTAGAGGCACCGCAGGAGGGATGGTATTAATCTCCGTTATCATATCCCTCAGAATTTTGTTTTCCTCGTGTAAACCGCCAATCTTCTGCTGAAATGATTTTTCAAGTAACGTAATACGGTCATTGATACGTTCTAAACTGGCCAGCATTTCTGATGAAGCAGCCATATAAACTGAACCACTTTTTACCTTTTTGATCTTAAAGGCGATTTCTTCTGTAGGGGCTTCAACAATTCTATTGTAAGACTCCTTGCCATTGGATGGTTCAATGACAATTCCAAGGTCAAGAAAAAATACCTCTGATATTGAAGCTGATGTCTGCGCAGTAATTATACTTAAAAACGAAACAAAGAATAAATAATTAACTTTGCGGATCCTTGCCACTACTATTCGTATTCCTCCCAATCAATGACATAGGAATATCCTATAAATGACCCAAATGCATGGGGGACATAAAGTTCAAATGCCCCTATAGCACCTGGTAACAATGTGGCATCTGTTGTTATTCCAGAATCGAAGGTATGATAGGTGCCTCTTACGAAAGTAGTTAGAGTTTTTGTTTCTCCACTCCAGTTCTTTCGAAAAACAAAATCCATTTTCACAAAATCGGCGCGACGCCCTCCAATATTCTTTATCTCGCCCGTGAAAATTGTATTACCTTGATTGTCCTTCTTTTCAGTTATATTACCAACCAAAACACAATTTGCAGCATATTTTCTTCCGGCACTTCTATCGAAAGGATCTGCAGATGTATACTTTGGCGCTGAAAGGCGTGGCATTGGCGGAGGGGAATAACTGTCACGAACCTGTTCGGGTACATATTCTTGGGTCTCTTCAGTAATTACATTATCAATAACACGTACTATTTTGTCCCGGTTTATGATAAGATACCCTACTAATGTTTCAACCTTCAGTTCCGACTCATCCTGATAAACGATCTTTCCAAAAATTGTGCTGCCATTTTTCATAATGATCTCTTTGGAATAAATTGCCAGCGGATTCACCCACATCTTACTGAGTGATTTCAAATTTTCTAGTTCGGAACTAATGTGTTTTACTTCTGCCGATAATTTCTTTATTTCGAAACTGAGTTCATTCATAATATACGTAGAACCAGCGTCCCTGGATTCATCTTCAGCGGCAGCCTCGGGTACTAACGGACCATCATTGATAGGCGGCTCTGCTGCTGCAACTGCTTGTTGTGCTGTAGGTGCTTCTTCAACCACGGTCGGTGGTGTTTGAACACTTACTACTATCTCTAAATTTTTTACATCATCCTCTTCTATAGTAACTGAAGCACTGCCTTTACCCAATTCACCGCCATCTACACTAACTATATACTGCCCAGAGAGAACTTTTTTGAATTTGAACTTCCCGCTACCTTTTGCCGTAGTACTTTGTACCTCTAGCTCGTCCTTATCTAAAAGAAGTACAGTTACCTTACCAACTTTTTTGCCATTACTATCGACTACCTTTCCAGATATATCGTAATTTTTTCCTTGTGCAAAGCTGAGGGCAATAAGGAATACTGTTGAAAGAAGGATACTGTTGTTCGGCGTGTGGATTCTCATACCGGTAATTCCTCGGTTTTAATTAGTCAAAAAGCATTCATAATATTTTTATCGCTTATTTATGCTTTTTATTCTCAATAATTAGATTTCCCCGAAGGTAAATATATCACTGTCTGTTCAGCCTGACAATAGAAGATGTTACCAGATAATTTAACAATTAAATTTGCGTACAAAAAACACAAGGCCAAAAATAATTAGAAATTTTAATAATTGCATTCACCGGAAGGTGGGTATTTTATTTCCAAAAATTATCTAAAGTGGTTTTATTTTTGTATGCAATATTTTTTGCATCTTCAGCATCTTGGCGTAGATCATCAGGCAATTTTTTAATCAAAGCCTGTTCATACGCCTCGATAATTAATTCAAAATCCTTGCTGTCTTTCTTTTCGTACGATTTAGCTATCCAATAGTTTGCTATACCGCTATCCATATCAATCGAAGCTGCCTTAGAGAAAAGTTCTATTGCGTCCCAGAGTTCAGATTTACTACCCTTCCTATAGAGATTCAATCCCTCTAACACCAATAATTCATAGCGGGCAGTCTTATTTGTCGGATCAATTTTCAATACCTTTTGATATTCATCCACAGCAACAGATATGTCACCTGAACTTTCTGCGCGGCGCGCAATGTTTATGTGGGCTGTCGTCAAAATAGTTACAAACTCAGGACGCTTATCTTTACTCAATGCCAACAGCGAATCCTGTTTTGACACAACTATATCTGGCGCCGTCACAGACAAAGTTTTCAAACTCGGTTTAGAAGGAGCGCAGCTATAGATAAGGATAATAAATGTTGAAATGATCAAGAATAATGAACAGAATTTCAAAACTCTAGACTTTACCCTTCGAAAAAGAATAGATCTTTATTTTCGTAATATGCTGCATATAAATCTCCCATTGAATCTATTACATAGTATCTATCCTGAATTTCACTATAATCGTAGCGGGTCATAACAATCTCTTCAATATCAAAAAGTAAAAACTGTGATCGATTTGATGATCCCTGGGCACAGTGTACTACATTCAATGTTTCATCGTAAGATGAAATAATACCAGCCCCATAAATCTCATAATCAATATCGTTATTACTGCGCCGGATATTATCTGTCCCTCCATTATTTTTCACAACACCAAATTCGTATGTCCACCAGGCAAAATTTTGCAAACGTTTTAAGTTGTGAGCAACTAATTCTGGGCCAAGTCCCTGTTGGTCCGTAATAATATCATGACCTAGAGCACCAATATCAGCTAAAAAATCAGCATATTCCCGGTTCATCAAAAACGGTACATGGGCTTGAATATCGTGAAAAATATCGGGTTCAGGTGTATACCCTTCATCATTCCGTATATCACGATCAGCATATTTCTCATCAAAGCGCGGAGACTTTCTGATAATATCTGTGACTGGAAATTGGCGTTTTGCATTAACTTCAAAAAATAGTTCTTCATTCAGAAATCCCGCTACTGGTAACAAAGTCCAACCCGTGGAATTTTCTACAATAGGTGAAATAGCATCAAACTCTGGAAAACGATCTCTTGGAATAGGTAATGCTTTAATACCAAGCAAATATTCTCTCGACGCATATTGATCTAATAGTAATTCAAGGTTTGTGTATAGATCAGCCCAGATCTTATTCTCAAAGTTGGTCACTTCATCATATTTTTGTGATTTGATATAATCGTCATCCCGACCAAATATCAGAATGCCCTCGATAGTATGTGGTTTTAGATTACTAAATAAGTAATCGTATTTTTCATAACCTGAAATCACTTAAGTATATTTCCTGAAATAACTATGAAATTTACCCTAACCAAATATATGTCACTGCACTATTTTGCCTGCCAAAATCCTCATCATCCGGTAATCCGCATGCCGAACGCATAGCCATGGAATCCTGATGAAACATATCATAATCCTCGCCAAAAATAACCGCTTTAAAACGTCCGGACTGGCCAGCGCACCATTCACGTACCGCATCTTTTAAGGCGCCAGTCCCGTGGCCATGAATAATTTTCATTGCTTTCGATTCACCATTATAAATCATTTTACTCACTTCTGCTTCCAAGACCGCAATTGCTGTATCAAGTCCATAGTTTTTATGTCCAATATCAATTACTTTTAACACAAATCTAATTTTATAAAAATTATGAAATTGTTTTTATTAACTCACTATAATTTCATGAACAAACAACTATAATAAACAGTAAAATAATGCTGACGTGTAATAATTTTAATGCGCAATAATTTGGCTAAAACTCGTTCTGAATAACTATCCGAAAATTATCCCTGCTTCTGATTGCACAATTCTGATGGAATTAGGACATGAAATTTCAGAGTCCACTCATAAAAAAATATTTACACTTATTACACACCTAATCCATAACCCCATACAGGGCATTATCAACATCCATCCAGGTTATACATCAATGCTGTTTACACTTGATAAAATGGCCAATATAGATGACACTATACAGGCAGTAGAAAATAGTTTGGATATGGTTCAAAATAGTGAACCGCCGGAAGCAAAATTAGTGGAAGTTCCAGTTTTATATGGCGGCAATTATGGAAAGGATATACAGCGGGTAGTACAATTTTCAAGACTAAGTGAAGATGAAATAATACAGCGTCACCAATCCGGAAATTATCTGGTTTATTTCTTGGGGTTTTCCCCAGGATTTCCATATATCGGTGGTATGGATCAGGATTTAAAAACGCCGCGACTACAAACGCCGCGAAAACGAGTTCCTCAAGGATCTGTTGCAATTGCAGGAGGACAAACGGGGATATACCCATTCCCTTCGCCAGGAGGTTGGAATTTAATTGGCCGAACACCACTTAAAATTTTCAATATATCAAATCCCAAAAACAGTCTAATTCAAATGGGCGATAAGGTGCAATTCAAATCTATCAGTGAAGACGAATATGAACGATTAAAGGAATCCAATGGGGCTTGAAGTTTTAAGAGCAGGTTTACAATCAACCGTACAGGATCAGGGTAGGTTTGGGTACACCCATTTGGGGGTTTCTGCATCAGGAGCGGCAGATAGTTTCGCGTTTAGAATAGGAAATATGCTAGTAGGCAACCCGAAACACGCTGCAGGTATTGAAATGACAATAGTCGGGGACAAATATCGCTTTCAATCTGATGCCTACATTGCCTTGACGGGCAGTGAGTTCGAAGCAGAATTAGATAACAAACCCATTCCATTTTGGCAAGGCCGGTCCATAAAAAAAGAACAGATTCTGGATATTCGATCCACCAAAACTGGAGCCAGATGTTACCTGTGTATAACAGGCGGTATTAATGTTGAGGATGTAATGGGTGCAAAAACGACACACCTGACATCTGGAATGGGTGGGGTTCATGGTAGAATATTAAAAAAACTGGATGAACTAGATTTTGGAAAATTAGACGATTCAATTAAACCCATACAAAAGCTAAATGAATCAATAACAACCGACAATAAAATTATCAGGGTTACTAAGGGAACACAATGGGTATGGTTTCATAAAAACCAGAAAA
>CAJXWT010000050.1 GCA_913062595.1 uncultured Fidelibacterota bacterium | reverse complement strand
GAAAAGTTTTTCAAAGCAATGCAGGCGGAAGGTGTATTTACCTATGCGGGTTATAAACCATTGTATCGTGAAAAAGTGTTCAATGGTCAAACAGATGAATTCCCATGGTTGAAAGAGGTTGATTATCATGAGATGTCCTATCCCGTAACAGAGTTAATTGCTGACCAACAATCCGTATGGCTTACGCAAAATCATTTACTTGGAAATGAAAGTGATACACAAGATATTATTGATGCGTTTGAAAAGGTTATAACGGCATTAAAACATACTCCTGAAATATTTAATTAATTAAGATTAAGGATAAATTATGCAGAAAATAGACCTAAAAAGTTTTCTCGCAGCAGTTGATGTTCCTGCGGATTGGGTAGGGATCAGGGAAGTAACTGAAACTAATTCAGCCCGCGTTGTGCGTGATGGTGTACCTGAAGTTAATGGTTGCTTCACAACCCAAGGTCTGATGGTTGAAGTGTTGGCTGATGGCCAATTTGGATATTACGGGACTCCAAATATGACCGATAAAGGTATCTCAGAGGCGGCAAAACAAGCATATGCTCAGGCAAAAAAAGCTGCCCAGCATGCAACCTATAAATTTACCGATGCTGCTCGTCCAGCAAATGTCGGGTCTTATCAATCGCCTTTTGTTAAGGAAAAAGATACCATCACTCCAGGTGAACTCAATAAGACACTGCTGGATGCATACAATCAATTAAAAGTTAGCGATAAAATTGTCAGTGCTCGTGCATTGTTAAAAACCATTCAATCCCTATTTCGTTTTGTCAGTTCTAACGGCAGTGATATTACCCAGGATTTCCTTATGCTTGAATTTGATCTTTCTGCTACTGCAGCAGACGGTGCTAACCAGCAAACCCGTACCTTTGGGGGTATGCGAGGTAACTGCCTGCAAATGGGTATGGAGTTCTTTGACAAGTGGGAATTACTTGCCCAAGCTCAGAAAATAGGTGAACAAGCGATTGAATTACTGGATGCTGATGAATGTCCTACTGGTGTAATGGATCTGGTTATTGCTTCTGATCAGATGATGCTACAGATTCACGAAAGTGTAGGGCATGCATTGGAAGTTGACAGAATACTAGGGGATGAGAGGAATTATGCCGGCTGGAGTTTCGTTAATATTGATGATTTTGGCAAACTACAATATGGCTCAGAATTGATGAATATCACCTTTGATCCAACATTATCATCTGAGTTTGCTTCCTACGGCTATGATGATGGTGGCTTGGAAGCAACACGCGAATATATCATTAAGGATGGTGTCCTGTTGCGCGGATTGGGTGGCATGGAAAGTCAGATTCGGTCCGGTGTACCCGGTGTGGCAAATTTCAGGGCCAGTTCCTGGAACAGGGCGCCTATTGACCGCATGGCCAATATCAATTTGGAACCAGGAAACTCAAGCTTCGATGAGATCATTGGTGCTTTAGAAAATGGTGTATATATGGAAAGTAACCGATCGTGGTCCATAGATGATTATCGCAATAAGTTTCAGTTTGGCTGTGAATATGCTAAATTAATCGAGAACGGAAAAATGACAAAAACGTTGCGGAATCCCAATTACAGGGGTATCAGTAATCCCTTCTGGAACAACCTGAAGATGGTTGGTAATAATGATACCTTTGGTATTTATGGGACACCGAACTGCGGAAAGGGTGAGCCAAACCAGGTAATCCGCGTTGGCCATGCTTCTCCGGTTTGTATGTTTAAAAACGTTCAAGTATTTGGAGGTACCTAATTATGGAAAATATCTTTAAGGAACTGTGCACAGGATTATTCGCAGAATTAAAAAATGATGAATTATTAACACTTTCCTTTTGCGGAGAGAATAGCCAGTTCATCCGCCTCAATAACGCCAGCATAAGGCAGACAGGCCTGGTGGATGATGCAATGCTTGGATTGAAGTTCATTGCCAATGACAGAACCTGTGTTAGCAGCATTACTGTTTCCAGTAACTATGATGTAGATATGGCCCGTGGCGCAGCAGAAATAAAGAGAATGCGTTCAGAAACGCAGGAGATACTTGAGGACCCCTTTCTGGTATTGCCAACAAATGCTGGTTCCAGCCGTGAAGTCAAAAAAGCTGCAGGTTTAGGATTTGACGATGCTGTTGACGCATTGCTGCCGGCAATGCAGGGCGTTGACCTGGTCGGAATTTTTGCGAATGGCAGAATGTATCGTGGCAATGCTAATTCACTGGGACAGTACCATTGGTTTGAGACTGAATCACACTGTTTGGATTATTCTCTTGTTACACCAGAACATCAAATGGTAAAGGGGACCTATGCAGGTACAGACTGGAATCAGGACGCTTACGAAAGCTACGTGGACCGGTCGATAAAAAAATTAGCGTTAATGGATCGGAAACCTGTACGGGTTGATCCTGGTATGTACCGTACCTGGTTTGACGCAGCAGCGGTAGCAGATTTTGTTGATATGTTTTCCTGGAACGGCATCAGCGAAGCCAGTTTGCAGCAAGGTTGTAGTGGTTTTGGAAAAATGCGGCATAATGACCAGAGGTTATCACCAATATTTACCATTACTGAGGATTTCTCCTCAGGATTGGTGCCCAAGTTCAATTCTAATGGAGAAATTTCCCCAGAATCATTGCCCTTAATTTCAAACGGTGAGCTGACGAACACATTGGTGAGTTCACGAACAGCAGCCGAGTATGGCGCATCCACGAATTATGCTGAAGATGGCGAAGAGATGCGGTCGCCAACCATGAATCCAGGCGATCTGGCGCATGATGATGTTCTAAAAGAACTGAAAACGGGTCTGTATTTGTCCAATATTCACTATTTAAACTGGAGCGATAATCCTGGTGGACGAATTACCGGTTTAACCCGCTATGCGTGTTTTTGGGTGGAAAAAGGTGAGATTGTAGCGCCGATTGAAACCATGCGTTTTGATGATACATTTTATCGTTTCTTCGGAACTGAATTGGAATCAGTAGGATCGACAGCTGAAATTATACCAGACGTGTTAACGTATGGACAGCGCAATTTAGGGGCTATTACATGCCCTGGAATACTTACCAGTGAGTTTCAATTAACACTTTAAGGATAGTAACTAACTAAAATGATATATAAAGATCTTAATCAATATTCAGGGCATTTCTCTGAGTATACTGAGCTGCGGCTGCAAGAGAATAGAAATAATCGGATATCCATGGTTAACGGAGATGTAATGGGCAATTCGGTTTCGTCTTCAAGTGGTGTTTCATCGCGGGTCTATAAGGAAGGAAACTGGGGCTTTTCCTCCAGCCCTGATCTATCTGATTCTGCCGTAGAATACGTAGTACGGAGTGCCAGCGATAATGTGCGCTTTATGAATGACCGTAATAAGATGGAATGCGGGTTTATCCTACCCGATACGTGCGGACATTATGAAATGGATTTAACTACTCAAATTTCGCGGAACAGTCAAAAACAGTGGATCGACTTCCTCAAGGATATTGACGATTACATTCAGAAGAAATATCCAAATCTCACATCCCGCACTATCGTATTGGCAGGTTTGGACATGGAAAAGTCGTTGTTGACATCTAGTGGTTCCACATCTTATTCGATGACACCGCGGGGTATCATGTATGTTTCGCTGAGTATGGAAAATAATGGTGAACTGGTTGAATTGATGGATGTGTTTGGCGGCCTGGGGCAGTTGGAAGACCATTTTCTTGACCCAACCCAATTTTATGCAAATATAGATAGTTTGGCCGATCATTTATCGCGAAAAGCAGACGGTGTTTATACGGACGCGGGAATGAAAGATGTAATATTGGATGCTGATCTGGCGGGAATATTAGCGCATGAAGCCATCGGTCATACTACGGAGGCTGACCTTGTGTTGGGTGGCTCCGTTGCCAGAGAGTACATGGGCCGGCAGGTGGCCAGTGAATTGGTTACATTAATAGATTATGCTAATTCTGTGGAAGGCAAGACTTGTCCTGTCCCGGTTTATATTGATGATGAAGGTACACCATCGGAAGATACGGTGATTATCAAAGATGGTGAACTAAAGAGCTTTATGCATAATAAAGACAGTGCCCGCCATTTTGAAACAACCCCTACAGGCAATGCCCGTGCCTATGCATTTTCTGATGAACCGCTGATCCGGATGCGCAACACAGCAATTAAACCGGGCACTAATACGCTGGAAGAAATGATTGCCGCAATAGATGATGGTTACTACTTAATGAAATCCAGTAATGGTCAAGCAGACTCAACCAGTGAGTTTATGTTTGGTGTGCCGCTGGGCTATGAAATAAGGGGAGGGAAACTGGGCAACGCTATCAAGGATACAACTATTTCAGGTGTAGCATTTGATGTGTTAAAAACAATTGATATGATCTCTTCCGATATGACTTGGAGCGCTGGAGGAATGTGCGGGAAAAAACAATGGATTCCAGTGGGAATGGGCGGTCCCGCCATTAAATGCCAAGTCAATATTGGGGGTCGCTAGCACATTTGCGCGACGCCGAAATTCCAGATTATTGTATTGAACAGCTGATAAAAGCTGGTGGCGATAAGGTACAGTGCGTCTATTCGAAAGGAGAAAAAAGAGAGTTGAATGTGGATGCGGGGGAATTTTCTCTTTTCCGCACTACAGCAAATCACGGTATATCTCTAGCGGTGATTAAGGACCAGAAAAAGGGATCCTTGAGTATCAACAAGATCAATCAGGAAGATATCGACGAATCGGTTGCCACCGTACTGACAATGGCTGCATCATCTATGCCAGATGAGGCATATGACATATCCGAAAATCAGCCGGCCAAATCATTTTCGAAAGGACCGACCGAACCTGAGTTGGAGAAAATGTATAACCGTATGGAAGAATTTATGGATTTTTCCGGTTCTACTTTCCCCACGACAATCATTGAGCAGGCAATTATGGATTTTAGCGCAGGAACCAGCTATTACCGCAACTCAAATGGCGTGGCCTTTGATGAGACCGGGGGATCGTATAGTTTTTCAGCCATGTTTACATCTAAAGAAGGAGAGGATACATCGTCTTTTAATTCAGCCGGGTTTTCATCACTGGACATGGATAATCCACTGCATGAAGGCGGATCTATAAAGCGACTGTTGAAAGAATCTGCAGAACATGTCAGGACAAAACCAGTGCCTAAAAAATTCACGGGCGATATCATCGTTACACCTGATTGTATCATGGATTTTATTGGTTTTTTTCTTGGTAATATATCCGATTACAGGCTTATCGCCGGTACATCACTATTCAGGGAAAGTATTGGCGAAGCAATTACTAACGGGCTTCTGACCCTGCATTCAACGCCCCTGTCGGATGACCTCTCCGGTGGATATTTTGTAACGGGCGATGGTTATGAGGCAGCAAATGCCACCATTATCGAACAAGGTATTTTAAAGACATTTCTACTTAGCCTGTATGGATCCAATAAAACCGGCCTTAAGCGGGGACCAAATTCAGGAGGATCACTGATAATAGACTCGGGAAAAACAGCACTGAATGACATTGTAAAATCTGTGAAACAAGGTGTATTGTTATCCCGATTTTCTGGAGGCAGCCCCAGCGATAATGGCGACTTTTCTGGAGTGGCTAAGAATAGTTTTTATATAGAGGATGGAGAAATTCAATATCCAATAAGTGAAACAATGGTTTCTGGAAATATTGCGGATATGTTCCACAATATTAAAGATATTTCTGAAGATAATGTGAATTTTGGTGATGAGATTTTTCCGTGGATACATTTTGGTGGTATTACTGTATCCTAAATAGATCAGGAAGTTGTTAGGGCTTTTTAGATCTGATCAGATAGATTCCCGCTCCTTCTTTATTATATTTTTCCAAAGATATATCAATAAATTCAGCCTGTTCAAGAATCGATATAATATGTACGGGTTTTTCTAATGGCCCATATCCATGACCGAAGGTATCACCATCAACAATATCATTTACGATGATGAACGAACCATCCGGACGCAAGACCCGAACGACTTCAACCAATCCTTTTTTGTAATCTTCCCAGTGATGTAAGGAATTGATGGTTGTTGCTATGGTAACGGATTGATCAGCGAGAGGTATTTTTTCCGCACAACCTACCATGAACTTTAAATTTGTATAGTTTTCATCTGTTTCTTCCCATGCGATGCGGATCATGGCAGCTGTAGGATCGATCCCAATAACTTTACCTGCAGTGCATATTTCGGCGGCCAATCTGGCTGCAGTACCGGTGCCGCAGCCAATATCCAATAGTAAATCGTCTGGCGCTAACCCAATATTTACAATGGTTAGATCGTTGGAAATATGATCACCATATTCCGCCGCATACCATTCGGCTGTCTTATCATCCCAGGTAAATTGTCCTGCGCCATGATCATCATGACCTTGGGTTGGCTTTACAAACATCGAATTAAATAAAAATTTACCGTGTGCATATTATGTATAAACAAGAATACGATAAGATTATTGTGTGCCCGGGACTGGAGTCGAACCAGCACATCCTAAAGGACACTAGATCCTGAACCTAGCGCGTCTACCAATTCCGCCACCCGGGCGACTAAATTGGGATGGGATTTTAGTGGGTTCTACAGGATTCTTGCAAGGATTAAACTTGTGTTAGCTGAGGGAAAACTCGTATCTTGATATTTAAATTATTACCATGGATCGAACACTTGTTGCCAAAAATAAAAAAGCGTTTCACAACTTCCATATTATTGACCGCTATGAAGCGGGACTGGTGCTAACTGGCAGTGAAGTTAAGAGTCTCCGGGAAGGAAAGATGAGTTTACGGGAAGCCTATGTATTGGTCCGCGATAGCGAAGCGGTGTTAATCGGCGCCCATATTAGTTCCTATTCTAGTACAGGTTACAAAGGCCATGACCCAAAGGCCAATCGTAAATTACTGCTCAAAAAACGGGAAATTCTTAAACTGAAACAGAGCATTGCCCAAAAAGGACTTACTGCCGTACCATTGGAAGTGTATTTTAATGAAAAAGGCTGGGCCAAGATAGTTATCGCCACGGCCAAGGGGAAGCGCCATTATGATAAAAAGGATGCGCTCAAAGAACGGGATATTCGGCGTGATATGGATCGCGAACTGGCAAAACATAAATGAGTTTTCCCAGTATAGATAAACAACTGGCACTTATTCAGCAAGGCGCTGAAGAGATAATTCCAGAAGATGAACTATGGGATAAACTAGTACGGTCTCGCAAAAATGGCCAGCCGCTGGTAGTGAAATTGGGGTGTGATCCCAGCCGCCCTGACCTGCATATTGGTCACGCTGTGGTCTTAAGGAAGTTGCGGCACTTTCAGGATCTCGGCCACCAGGCAGTGCTGGTTATCGGTGATTTTACAGCTATGATCGGTGATCCATCAGGTAGAAATAAGACTCGACCGCAGCTTACACTGGAAGAAACAAGGGTAAATGCTGAGTCCTATATCGATCAGGCCAAGATTATTCTCGATGTTGATTCTTTGCAGATCCTCTATAATTCGGATTGGTTGAATGCAATGAACTTCAGCGATGTAGTGAATTTGGCCAGCAAATATACCGTAGCAAGAATGATGGAACGGGATGATTTTGAGAAACGATTCAAGGCTGCGACACCAATAAATATTCATGAGTTTCTCTATCCGTTGGCACAGGCAATGGATTCTGTTCATCTTGATGCAGATGTAGAACTGGGCGGCACGGATCAAAAATTCAATTTACTTGTTGGTCGTGATCTACAGCGGGAACATGGTCAGGAAGAACAGGTAATATTGACGGTCCCGTTGATCGAAGGTACTGATGGCATTGACAAAATGTCCAAATCCTACGATAATCATATAGGCCTGACCGATACGCCGGAAGATATGTATGGCAAAACAATGTCCATCCCGGATACAATGATCGAAAGGTATTTCCTGCTGGCCGCTAATGCAGATGAGGCGGGAATGAAGCGCATACAGTCACAACTCGCTGATAAGAGTGTCAATCCTCGTGATTTGAAGCGCGAATTGGCCCTGGAAATCGTTACAATGTATCATTCCGCAGAAGCAGCCGCAGCTGCAGAACAGCATTTTGATCAGATTTTCATTCACAAGGATATTCCTGAGGATATACATGAAATTAAACTGGATGATGATGTTGCCCTTGTTGATCTCATTTTTACCTATAACCTTGTAGCCAGTAAGTCAGAGGGACGGCGCCTAATTGACCAGGGAGCGGTGAAGCTGAATGATCTCAAGTGCAGTGATAGAGATCAGGTGCTTAAAAAAGGCGAAGAAATAGTCATAAAAGTGGGTAAGCGACGGTTTCTGAAAGTCACATAAATTGACCCAAAACAAATTAATGCTAAATTGTTTTGGAATGGTGTTTATTCCTGTTTCCAAGGAAACTGAAAGCAGGTAAATTGACACCCCATAATTTATTATAATCAAAAATTTTAGGAGTAATAATGGCAGAAAATCTAATCGAATTCACGGATGATAATTTTGATACGGAAGTTCTGAAATCAAATCTACCAGTTTTGGTTGATTTTTGGGCAGAATGGTGCGGGCCATGCAAAATGATTACTCCAATCGTTGAAGAAATTGCCAGCGATTACGCTGGAAAAGTAAAGGTCGGCAAGGTAAACGTCGACTTCAACAACCAAGTGGCAATGCAATATGGAATACGAGGTATTCCCGCATTGCTGGTTTTTAAAGGTGGGGCAGTAGCTAACCAGATTGTTGGTGCTGTTCCAAAAAACGACATAACTCAAATTCTAGATGAGGTTATTTAAACATTAATCAATATGAACCGGAAAGTCATAATTATTGGATCCGGACCGGCAGGACTCACTGCCGCGACGTATGCTGCCCGAGCCAACCTGGAACCGTTGGTTTTTGAGGGCAGTCAACCTGGTGGTCAATTAACCATTACCACTGATGTTGAAAATTATCCCGGATTCCCTGATGGTATACTTGGACCGGACCTGATGGATAAATTTCGTGATCAGGCCAAACGTTTTGGCGCAGAATGTCATTTCAAACATGTAAACAAGGTTGATCTGAGTGATCGTCCGTTTAAGGTATGGGTTGCAGATGAGACCTATACCAGTGATACCATCATTATTGCAACTGGAGCAACTGCACGTTTATTGGGCCTGGAATCTGAAACAAGATTGATGGGTCACGGCGTCTCAGCTTGCGCAACGTGCGATGGATTCTTTTTTAAAGATAAAAAGGTCCTTGTTATCGGTGGTGGAGATGCTGCCATGGAAGAAGCGAACTTTCTTACAAAGTTTGCAGCGGAAGTGCAGATTGTGCATCGTCGTGATACCTTAAGAGCATCAAAAATCATGCAGGACCGGGTAATGAATAATCCTAAGATCACTATAAAATGGAATACAGTACTTGAGGAAATAAAGGGAACTGCAGAGGACGGTGTAAGCGGTGTGATCCTGCGGGATACACGCACAGATGAGGTTAGACAGGAGGCGTATGATGGTGTATTTCTCGCTATTGGGCACGTACCAAATACGGAGTTGTTCGATGTAGCGCTGGATATGGATGAACAAAAATATATCCGTACCATTGATGCCAGTACCAAGACTTCCATTGCTGGGGTATTTGCCTGCGGCGATGTCCAGGACCATGTCTATCGACAAGCAGTTACTGCTGCGGGCACAGGTTGTATGGCTGCCATGGATGTAGAAAAATATCTGGAGTCCTTAGCGGCTTAGTTTTCAGCACAGACTTTCCTGTTCATAACTCACAATATGGAGGTATGAACAATGAATCAAAGAGCCACACTGATCTACGAACTGAAGAACCTTAAAAAGGTCTATCATCAACAACCTGTTATCAGTATCGGTCGATTACAAATCCATCGGGGCACTATCTATGGTATTTTAGGACCGGTTGGATCGGGAAAGACCACACTGTTACGGCATCTCGCTGGGCTTGAGGCACAGACAGAGGGTATCCTGAAATATGATAACAATGAATTCGAGCGTACCTGGCTGGGTAAAATCAAAGTACCGCAAGAAATATATTATGTTGGTGAACATCCAGTCAGCGCGAAACAAACCGTAGAACAACTTATCAAATCAGTTTATTCAGATAAATCAAATAGAATAGTAAAGAAGTATTTTAGAGGCAGTGTCAGCAATCAGATCCTGCCCTTGGTCCTAGATTCCTTATCGCCCGGACAAAGAGCTTGGTTTGATCTGGTACTTGCCCTAGAGAGTGATCCCAGAGTATTGATTCAAGATAATTTTGCCACCTTGTTCGATAATGAAATGGAATCCATCGCCCGCAAGGAATTGAAAAGGATGAATAAGGACCTGGGAACCACCCTTATATTATCATCCATCAATGATCATGCGTTGAAAAAGTTTTGCTCTGTACTGATCTATCTTGAGAATGGGCATATTACAAAGGTACGATCCGGAAAACCGAAACAACAGCGTGGTGATTATTCAAAAAAGTAAAATATTCTACCGTGAACAACCATTAAAGACGGTTCGCGTTGGAATTAATTTCTTTACAAATTTGTAAAGCTAACCTTACTTTAAAGAGATAAGCAGTGATATAAACAGCTTTGAAGCGTTTAGTAAGAACCAGAGATGACAGTGTTTTGGCCGGTGTTTGCGGCGGATTTGGCCGATATTTCAACCTGGATTCCGCACTAGTGCGGCTTTTATGGGTGTTCTTTACCATATTTGGGGGTTCCGGCGTTTTGGCCTATCTGGTGGCTGTCTTTATTATCCCAGATGAATCAACTGCCAAAGATGTCACACCACGGAGGCTGATAGACGGGTTTAATGATAAAACGATATTATGGGGTGTACTGGTGGTGCTGGTGGGTATCATCCTTTTCTTTCAGCATGGAGATTTTATCAACTCAATTTGGAGACATTTCTGGAACAGCGGTATTAATGTATTATTAGCAATGATCATTATTGGAACGGGTGTGTATTTCTTATATCAAGAACGGCAAAAAATATCAACCATGTTTGGTTTGGGGGCGGAAATGCCACTTTCCCTATCAGATAAGGACAAACAACTTGCTGGTGTTTGCGGCGGAATTGCAAAATCAATCGGTATGGATTCTACAATCATACGCTTTTTTTGGGTGTATGGAACCATCATGAGTGTGGGGATCGGACTAATATTATATTTTGTATTGGCCCTTGTCTTACCTAACAAACCTGCAGAAGTTGGTCAAAATGGATAGAAAAAGGTTTCAGAATATCAGCTCTACGTTTGCCAATAAATCTATTTTGGTCGTGGGCGATATTATGCTGGACTCATTCATGTGGGGGGTAGCTGACCGGATATCACCAGAAGCCCCCGTTCCTATTGTTGCTGTAGATACAGTGACCCATTCTCCGGGAGGCGCTGGGAATGTTGCCCTCAATTTATCCAAATTATCTGCAAAAATTCGGGTTATTGGTCTGGTTGGTAATGACGCTGAAAGTGAAATCCTGACCAATATGCTGCAAGATGCAGGTGTGGATACTAATTCCATAATCAAAGATGCCACTAGACCGACAACGGTGAAGATCCGGGTCATAGCACATAATCAGCAGGTTATTCGTACCGACCATGAGGAAACCGGCAGTATTCATGAGGACAAGCTGGAAGAAATCGGGAGTATCCTGGATAATGTTTTAGCCAAAACCGACGGGATAATCATTGAGGACTATAATAAAGGTCTTTTAACACCGGACTCCATAGCGCTAATACTAGCCAAGGCAACTGCCCACGGTGTACCAGTATATGTTGATCCAAAAAAGGAAAATTTCTTTGCTTATCAAGGTGTGCGCCTGTTTAAACCAAATATGGCGGAATTTGAGTCAGCGCTCGGCGAATATGATGACCACAAATATTTCGAAGATTCAGGAAAAGAATTACGAAAGAAACTAGGCACCGAAATACTTATGGTAACTCGTGGAGAGCGGGGGATCAGTCTCTTTTCCTATCAAGGAATGCACACTATTGTAACTAAGGCTCGTAAAGTTCATGACGTTTCTGGCGCAGGTGACACAGCCATCAGCGCTTTTGTTCTTGCGGATCTAGCAGGCGCAACCATTGAAGAATCCGGTCAGATAGCCAATTATGCTGCTGGTCGTGTTTGCGAAGAAGTAGGTGTAGTACCAATTACATTGGAAATGCTCCATGAAATCGTCGAGCATTACAATGATCATTAGTTTATTACAGCTACAGTAAATGGCCACTATTATTGCCAAAACTAATTTCGGCCGCCACAATACAATATATCATCGTTATTGGAAGTGGATATTTACCTTTGTCAGTATACATTATTTTGTTATTTGTCAGCCAAATTCCCGGCATGATCCATTTGACTGGGTCATATTTAGAAAACCTGGTGCGATCAGATCATTTACAGAAGGGTTCTCTTACATTTACATCGGTACTGAATCTGCTGGTATTTACCGCTATTCCATTTATGGTCACCGTTTTGAAGTACCAATTACCCGAGCTCAAGGACTATCAAGTAATGAGATTACCGCTATCCACTTTGATAAAAGAACAGGGACCTTATGGGCGGCAACGGATGAATCCCTGGATTACACCTACACCAGGGAAGGTAACTGGTCAAGTAAAAGATTGGATAATTATAACCTGCTCAGTGGCGTCAAAATCGAACAGCTGGGTTCAAGTAAAAATTATCTTTGGGCACTAGCGGGAACATTATACCTCAAACTGGACCGGCTATCCGGTATCTTTTTGGGATCCATGCCTTTTCCTGATGAAATGGAAATCAATTGGTCCAGCGGTCCCATACGCTACGCTGAAGGTGTTGATGACTTGTTAATGGAGTATACCGTAATGGACGGCTGGCTACTTAATCTTGATACGTTCATCAGTCCGTTTGGCAAAACAGTCAGGGCAACGACAATTTACAAGAGTAGCACGAATGCACTGTGGGTGGGTTCTGACAGCGGTATTATTTTCCAGGGAGATCCCTATATGAAATCATTTTATCCGCTTACATATGGATTGGCCAATACGGATGTACAGGCAATGACGTATGAATTTCCTTCATGGCTTGGCGGCAGGACCCACCCCGGTGATCCAGGTGCAGTGACACTGGTTGACCCCGAGCGTGGGTATTTTACCTGGTTCGAAGGAGAAACAGCAATTAACGTGGACCAATTAGAAGTTTTTGGGAACTGCAGTGTGGAAAATGAAGTGTGGTTTGGCGGTCAAAACGCGATTTATGTATATAATCAAAAAGATGACTTCTGGCGGACATTAGATGCCGCTAGGGGATTACCGATTGGCAGGATCAAGGCGCTCGAACCGGATACACATTTTGTCTGGGTCGCGTCAGCATATGAAATCAAAAAAATAAATATCAAGACAAAACGGTCTGAAGCTTCAACACTAAGCGGCTCGTTACAAAATAACTTTATTCATGATATTGCTTTGATCAATAATAAACTGTGGGTCAGTACAGAATATATGCTGTTGTGCTACGATATTGATTCTGAAACACTGCTGCCATTCAGGCATGTCGGAAACGTAGACGCAATAAATGACCGTCTTGAACCAATGACCCGATTTTTTGCCCTGCATGCCGATGAAACCAAATTATATGCAGGCACAAACCAAGGAATTATCGCCTATAATAATGTAAATTCATCCTGGGAAGTAATTGCGGAACCAACAATATACAATAATGATTTCGTAAAGGAATTAAATGTCTATAAAAAGCAATTATTCATAATTACGGAGCGGGGTTTGACTAGAATGCATATGAAAAAACAGTTTCAGCGACAATATAATTATCCATTCATTGGCATTGTCAATGACCTTTATGTGACTCGTGACAGGTTATGGTTAGCCACAGATAATGGGCTGATACAGTTCAGTTGGAAAAAAGACTTATAATGAGACCTTTTTTCAGTAGTTTATTAATTGTAATCATTCTTTCAGGTGCTGCCCTTTTTGCGCAGGATCGGAGCCGTAAAGGACGTGATTCAAAACGCAATATAGATCAATTTAAAGTAAATGCATACCCGGTCGTTACCGAAGGCGATAATATTCGTCTGCTTGTATACGGTTTAATCCCTTACCAGTCATTACAATTTATAAAGGATGAAGACGGATTCAGCGCTGGTTACGAAGCCAGCCTTGGTATACGGGATAAAGATGGAAATCAAATTGACCGCAAAACATTTCTAGCCACGGTAGCCGTAGGTGATTATGTTAATACAATTAATCGATCTGCTCGAGAAGTTGTCATGGCTGAATTTCTTCTTAATGCTGCCGAATATACAGTCGTTGGTGAGTTGATCGATGAAGACACGCGACTTAAAGGCATTATCCGTGAAGAAATTAATATGACGGACTTATTACAGCCACTGGCAATTTATCCTCCATTTATCATTGGTGAATACCCTGGCAATTGGGGATTTGAAGAGAATGAGATTCCGGTATCGACCAAGGACATTAATCACAAGATCAAGAAGTTCCCTTTATTTCTATCTGGTAGAGTGAAACCGGGCGATTTTACACTGAAAGTAGTGGCTAAAGATTCAAATAAAGATATTTTTTGGGAAGAGGAATTAAAACTGACTTCTGAAAACAAAACATTTAAGCGCCGTATCCTGATCAATCAGAAACCTGATGAAAATTTAACCATGGCTATTGATGTAACAATCACTCAAGAAAATGAAAGTGATTCAAAAGCAATGGAACTACGGATCAGGAAACCAGGCCTTTCTTATTTCATCAGCAATGTGGATGAGGCACTGGATCAGATGCGCTATATTGTTACGGATAAAGAGTACAAACGTGTTAAAAAGGCAAAACGTAAAGAACGGGAAAAATTATTTTATCAATTCTGGGAAGACCGTGACCCGTCATCTGGAACTGTTGTAAATGAATTGATGGATCAGTATTATTACCGGGTGAGTTACACAAACGAACATTTTGCATCTTTTCAACCAGGATGGAAGACTGATATGGGTATGATATATATTCTTTTTGGTCCACCGGATGATACACAGCGTTCATTTAGTAATAGTAGTCGAAATACATATGAAACATGGTATTATTATACTATAAACAGAAATTTCGGGTTTTATGATGAAAACGGTTTCGGGGATTACAAACTTACCACCCCATATTACCGGGGTGTCGGCTGGTAGTCTCCACATGTTTTAAGTGATCAATCGCTTTTCCCACAGCGGGCTATCCAGTTACGAAAAATGTCCAGCCCAATTCCGCATTCGATATATAGACCGTGTTGACAAACAGGACGAAGGTATCGAAGCCTTTATGGGTAAGCGGGTTCATGAAGCATTAGAATTCCTTTATAATGAAATACTGGCTGGACGAATTCCATTCCTTGACGCAGTGCTAGATAAATACGATGCGTTATGGGTGGACCATTGGCACGATCGCATCGCTATTGTAAAACGAGAAATTTCCATCGAACAAACCCGTCGGATTGGGGAAGCGTGCCTTGCCAGGTATTACCGTAATCAACACCCCTTTGACACACCGGTAATCCACAATGAACTGGATATGAAATTTTCTATCGATCCGGATGGTACATACAATTTACGGGGCATTGTAGATAGGGTTGATCGGTTTGAAAACGGTCAATACGAGATCCATGATTATAAGACATCTGGCCGGGCTATGAGTCAGAATGAAGCAAATAAAGACCGCCAATTGGCATTGTATCAGATCGGATTAACAGAAATATTTCCCGACGTGCGGGAGGTGAAATTGGTTTGGCATTTCCTGAGGCAGGGGATTCGACGGGAAGTAGTAAAAAGTGCAGCGGATCTCGATAAGTTAATAGATAAAATCAAAGCGCTGATCGACACCATCAAAAAAAAGGAGGAAAGTGGCGGGCAGTTTCCCGCCAAAGAATCAATATTGTGTAATTGGTGTTATTATTGGGAAGAATGTCCCGCTAAGAACGGCAGTAATCCGTACGTTGGCTAGTCACTGCCAGCGATAGATGTAATAGCCGGAGCTGTTTTTTCCAGCATTTCCTGATGCAAATGGCCATTGGTGGCCAATAACTGCTTGTCGTGGATCGAAAACGCTTTGCCATCCATACGCGACACTTTTCCGCCGGCTTCTTTGACCAATAATATTCCGGCAGCACTATCCCAGGGATGAAGGCCGATTTCCCAAAAACCATCTGCTTTTCCGCAAGCCACATAACATAGGTCCGCAGCCGCTGATCCCAGGCGGCGAACCCCATGACTGACGTGAGTGAACTCCTTGAATAAGTTCATATTCGTTTCCCATTTGGCATCATGTTCATAGGCAAACCCAGTAATTAGTAACGCATCAGCGATTGTTTTCGTAATGGTAACATGAATGGGTTCGCCATTACAATAGGCACCTTCATCGCGTACGGCCCAGAACAGGTTACCTGCGGGCAATTCAGAAACAACACCCAGCAGTGGTTTATTATTATTCGTTAAAGCGATGGAGACGCAGAAAGGAGCAAGACCATGTACGAAATTGGTGGTGCCGTCCAGGGGATCAATGAGCCACTGATATGCTGAATCTGAAGCAGTTACCCCCGATTCCTCCGCAAGAATACCGTGATCCGGGAAATTTGTGAGAATATCTTCTTTTATAATCCGTTCTGCATTCTTATCTGTGGTGGTTACCAGGTCAGCAATACTTGATTTAGTTGACACCTCTTGATCCAAATCCTGGACCTGCATAATGAGCTCCGACGCGTCTCGGGCAGCTGCCTTGGCTACCGAAAGCAATAGTCTCGTATTTTCCACTAATTGCTACTGGAAAGAAATGTGATACTGGGAAATATAATCCTTGGCCATGGATTTAGATTATTCATGCTTTAAAAGGTATATGCTCTTTAGCAAAATATTCCGAAGTGATCTTTTTAAGGGATCCTGTCAAGAATAACACTCCGATCAAGTTCGGAATGGTCATGAGGCTCAACGCAATGTCACCAAAATTCCAGACGAAGGTCAGCGGTAGAATGGCGCCCATAAAATTAAAAAACACGTATACCCACCGATAAGGTTTAATGGCCTGGGGACCAACCAAGTATTCTATCGAACGATCTCCGTAGTAACTCCAGGCCACCATTGTGGTGTATGCAAATAACAGAACGGCAATATTTACAATAATACTACCAATTTCAGGAGCAAATGAAAAACCATTACGAAATGCTTCTCTGGTTAATTGTGCACCTGTTAAATCTGTTGATTGAAGTACACCCGTTGAAAGTATAGCAAGGCCAGTCATTGTACATACAACTATGGTATCAATGAATGGTCCCATCATAGCCACAGCACCTTCACGAGCAGATTCTTTTGTTTTTGCTGCAGCATGAGCGATGGGGGCAGACCCCTGACCAGCTTCATTTGAATACAAACCTCTACGCACGCCCCACATGATTACAGTAAGCAAACCACCCCAGCCAGCTTTAAGGGAAAAGGCTTCACGAAAAATACTAGCAAAACTAGGGATGATATTTTCAAAATGAGTCAATAGAATTATCAGTGCAC
>CAJXWT010000049.1 GCA_913062595.1 uncultured Fidelibacterota bacterium | reverse complement strand
CAGGAACTGGTTGTTCGATAAGGAACTATCTTCAGAAAATAGTGTTATCTTCACATTTGCTGAATCACCGATGGCCAAATCAAGAGAATCGGGTTCAAACTGAAAATATAAACTATCATCATCTTGAGCTTGTAAGGTTATACTTCCCAGAATTAACGTAGTGTATGTAAATACTAATCTACAGCGACCCATATTGTTAGCCTTTCAGGTTTAGCTATACTTGGATTCACCCAATTTACTTCATTGCTTTTATGAAAGCAATGTGAGTGGGGGTAAAAATTATGAAATAAATGTTTTTAGAAAATCTTTAGTCAAGCAACCTTGGTTTCCAGGATCTTAGGCTGCCACCCTGGAGGTCTGAACCAATAACGCAATGCATTTAATAATTTTTTTGACGACCATAAATTTTTGAGCAACGCGATCAATTCATGGAATGCAATTATGAAAACATTATAGGTGTGTATATTGTGCTTTATTCCATAGGTAACCTGTTTTCCTTCCGGCACAAAGGTGCCAAACAAGCGGTCCCAGATGATGAATACATTGGCATAGTTATGATCGATGTATTCATCATACTTGCCGTGGTGAACACGATGGTGGGATGGCGTGACAAAAATATATTCTAAGACACCCAATTTGTTTATGTATTCGGTGTGCGTCCAGAAACCATAAATGGTAGCAAGAGAACCCATGGTCAGGATCATCATTGGGTTGAAACCAATAATGGGTAAAACCCAATAGAATAATGGTCGCATGAACGGTCCCGTCCAGGATTAGCGCAAAGCTGTGGCAAAATTTAAGTGCTCACTAGAATGGTGATTAACATGGGAAGCCCATAAAAACCGTACACGATGGGAAGCGGGATGGAACAAGTAGAATACAAAATCAATAGCAATAAAATGAGCAACCCAGCCCCATAGATTTGTACCTATTGTAAATATGCGGTATTCATACAGTTGGGCATAAAAAATGAAAAACAGGCTTTTTGTTCCTAGTATAACCAAGACATTTCCTGCAAATAAGCTGAGGCTGGCAATAGTATCTCTTTTTGAATAAGATTGGTTTTTTCCAATTACCGATCAATATTTATAAAACAATTAAAATAAAAAAGAAGGGAACCGCGTAGATTGTCAGATCTAGCATGACATTTAATTAAGGGTATTTAATAAATATGGTTGGATTATTTTTAGATAGGAAGAAAAGATAAAGGGTCATCTAATAATAGAGACATCCGAATTTTTTGCACGAGCTTTATTTCCATAAACTTCTACTTCAGTGTTCAGTTGCTTATTATTTCCCACTTCGAAGCGTTCGTCATCGTTACCGCCGTCCGACCTCATTTTTCCTTGCATGAATTTGCTTTCGAGTTTTACACTTATTTCAAACTCTTTTTTTGAAACATCCGCAACATAAGCTATTAAACAATCTGGCGGAATTGGCTGTGTAGCTTGCTTTTTGAGTTCCGCAATATTTTTTTTGAGATCAGGGTCACGCATCATCTTTCTGAATTTGGTCATATCTTTATCACTAATATCAATTACTTCCTTCAGGTTTTTTCGATTTCTAAGTAGGTTGTTATTGTTCATTATTGATCTGATTCGTTCCAGTTGCTCATTTTGGTCTTCTTCAGTACCGGAAAATATTGAATCGAAATTTTCAGAGAATTTAGAAGTAATACCTGCTACTGCCTCGGGATCTACGTACTTAGTGACTTTCTCATAGAATTTTATCAGGATAAATGCATATTCATCCATGATCACTGTGGAACTTGTGAAAGCAGGATCCCGAAATTCGTTCTCTAAATATCCTTTCTCAATAAGGAGCTTTGATGGATTGTGTTTTTTCCCTGATGGCGGCGTAAGGCTCTCCATACCCTGGTAATAAAGAATAAGTCTATAAAAAGTATTTATATTGGAGATTCGCATAGAATCCCGAGCATACTGTACTAATTCATAACTAAACACCAATGTTGTAGTGGAAATAAATAAATAAAGTAACAGTTTGGTTATAAATCCCATTTTTTATTTTAACTCAGTGAAATTTATGAACGAGTTTGTTCATTATCCATCAGTCATTTATTTTACTAGATAATTTACGATATTTTGTTTTTGGATTTTCCGCTTACTTGATTAAAATCACCGCTAAATTTTTCATGAATAAAAGGAGTTTAAGATGAATGTGATTACGAAAAAAAGCAGATGCAGGCGCAGAAGATTCATGATTGCCAGATTAAATAATATGCGCCATAGAAATGATAATTGGTATCCTAATAGAAGAAAGGATATATAGTAGTATCTTGCAATAAGAAACCAGGAGTAGTTAACTACCCCTGGTTTTTCTTTTGAATATGTTATTTTTTAATTAGTTCGCCGAGTATTTTTAACGCTTTATCCCAGACTTCGCTATTATTTATTATTGTTGCATTCACATCGTGGTTGAAGGTGATACCATCAGTCAGGATAACGTAAACGAAATAGGTGATTCCTAGTTTGAAGATTACATTGGTTATCTGACTCAAATAGGATAACTGCCTTTGAATATATGGTGTTTTCTTCATTGTTTCTCCTTTTGGAATCTTTAGTTATGTTGGTTTTTTGTCAGATTTAAATATCTGGTCGGATAAAATGACGGGATCATTACACATTAAACCAATTGGTTATCACCGCATGTAGATAATCGATTATTATTAATAATAGTAATCTAAAGTTTGCCCAGGAATATGGTGTAGTATTGACTTTTATTCCATCAATCCAAGTACATAAAACACTGATATCTTTGAGGTTTTCGATTTGAACACGAAGCGGATTATGGGAGAGAAGTACAAAATCCGCCGCTTTACCAATCGTTATTGATCCCCGCTGGTTATCTTCAAATAACTGCCAAGCAGCGTTGATGGTTACAGCTTTAAGCGCATCATTAACAGTAACACGTTCAGCAGGCCCAAGAATATTTCCTGTATTTTTTGTTTTTCGTGTTACAGCAGTTGATATTACGCGAAATGGACCTATTGGTGTGGCTGGATTATCAGTGTGAATCGAAGCCCTATGACCAGCTGCAAAGGCTGTTCCCAACGGCATGAATCTCGCTGCACGATCAGGACCGACGATCTGAGGCAGTTGCTCACCATAGTAATAAACATGATCCATGAAAAAACTTAAGGTAAGGCCAAGTTTCTGGGCTTGAATTATCTGACTTTTTGTTATCAAGGCATTGTGCTCCAAGCGGTGGCGGTGATCAGGCCGGGGATATTTTTTCAGGATTTCCGTAAACGCATTTAGGATCATTTGAATGGCAATTTCACCCTGTGCATGGATAGCAATCTGATAGCCGGCGTTATGATATTTTGTGAGTGTCTGCAGCAAAGACTCCTCAGAATAATTGACCCTACCGCGATGGTTGGGCTGCAGTTCCATTCGTTTCAGGGTAACATCAGTGTTAAGATAAGGTTCGGCAAATGCAGCGCCCCCTGTATATGGTGACCCGTCCATATACAGTTTTACTCCCTTGATTCGAAAGTGATCGTTCCCGTATCCGCTGGGCCACCTCGATGAATCGAGTTGTTTTTTTATGGGATAAACAAAGGACCGCACCGGTACACCTGTATTTCGTGAAAGACTGGCCATAAAATTCAGTGGGTTACCTGCTAAATTCACCGGCCCCAGAGCCGCAATTGTGGTATAACCGGCTTTGGCATATTGGGCATATTGTAGATTAAGTAAAAGTTCAGCAGTTCCCTGCGGCGTTTTAGGCATTTTCTTTAGAATATGTTGCAGTGCGCTGAACTCGTATATAACACCATTTAAATTGCCCTGCTCATCTTTCAAGAATGTTCCACCACCAGGGGGATCAGGTGTATCCCTGGTAATTTCAGCTGCTTTGTAAACAGCATTGTTTACAAATGCCTGGTGCATCATTTGGGTAAGAATGAATACAGGAACTTCTGGTGATATACTGTCCAGTTCTGCCAGTGTTGGGTTACGCAGGTCCTTCACCAGTACTGGGTCCCAGCCAAATGCCAACACCCACTTTCCTGGGGAAGATTTTTCAACAGCAGAACCAATGGTGGCTAAAATTTCTGCCCTGGAATTATAAATGAATCCACTTATATCAACGACCTGGCTTAGTATTGCTGTGGCTATAGGATGACAGTGGGCTTCAATCAGACCAGGCATTAGTGTTTTGCCTTGCAGATTGACTATTTTGGTTCTCCAACTACGCAGTTTTATAATTTTTTCTTTGGTCCCTATTGCTCTTATACGTCCATCCTCTATCGCAATTGCTTTAACTACAGGTTGATTATCATCCATGGTCAGGATGTCTCCACCAAAGAATATCAAGTCCACAGCAAACAAAGGAGTCGAAATCAATATCAGATTGAATAATTTTTTCATTTACGCAGTACTAGATAGCCTACATTCCTAATTAACATTTCCAAGTATTGCTTTTAACATATCGCTGGCTTTACCACGGTAAACATGGTCATAAAGATTGCTCTGCTCTGAAGGTTCCGGGTTGATTTCAATGAGCGTAGCACTATTTGATCTGGCGACCTGTGGAAAACCAGCTGCAGGCCACACTACGCCTGAAGTTCCGATCGAAATAAATAGATCCGACTTGGAAATTATTTCATCAGCTTTTTGTGTAATGGCTGGAATCAAAAAGTCATTAAACCAGACTATATCCGGGCGCAGCCAATGATCATTATCACATTTCCTACTGTTGTAGTTCTTCGGGTTAAAATCATCTATTAATATCTCGCAGTGATCACAGCGCAAGCGCCAGGCGCTGCCATGCAATTCTACAATATTCTTTGATCCCGCCCGGTGATGCATACCGTCGATATTCTGGGTTATGATCCATACGTCGTCATGGCTGTTTTCCAGATTTGATATTAATTCATGACCGGCATGGGGCAGGCAATTGTCCAGCGCCCGCCGCCGTTTTTCGTGGAAATCCAGGACAGCTTCAGGATCGCGTATAAATGCAGCCTGGCAGGCATAATCTTCCCAGTTATATTTGTGCCAAACGCCACCCTTGCCGCGATAGGTGGGTACTCCAGACTCTGCGGACATACCTGCTCCCGTGAAAAATACAATATGTTTATAATCTGCTGGATCAATTGAATTTCTGGTATGGGTGGGCACAAATATTACCTATCCATAAGTATTAGATAACTTTGATCTGTTTATATTTCAAATATAATTCACGTCCTACCCAGGCATCTGTTGCCGCGTACTTAATTTGTTTTTTAGTTAGTTGATTTGCACTCCAGTTCGATGTGCGGCCAGACTTTGAAATTCGAAACTTTAATAAATATGCTGCCAATCCACGAAGACCATGATGGGGCAATCCTTTAGATCTGGCAATATCTCCGAGATCAACAAAACCAGCAGGTTCAAAATTTAATATTTGCTGTAGTTCAGTTAGGTCTTGATTAATAGCAACACCAGATTTAATTATATTGACATTAGATAGAAGAATAATGATGCTATCAGTTAGGCCGCACTGGCTTAATTGGAACAGGTATACAACTTTTGTTCCTGCCAATTGCAATAAGGATGGTAAATAAGACTGACCTTTTTTAAAAGCAGGACGCGTTTCGGTATCAAACCCCAGCACTTTTTCTTTGATTAAGATTGCACATGCATCTTTCGCCTGTTCAGCGGTTTGAATAATACGGATCGCGCCATTGTAATAGCGTAGTGGTAATGAATTTATTTCAGTCTTTGATAATTTATTTTTATCTAGAGCCATTCCTGGCAAAAGTAAATCGTTTATGCTTTATTATCAGTTTCAATTCTTATCCAGCCCTTGATGTCATTAACACCCTTAAAGAAAAGAATTATTAATATTAAACTATACCACCAATGGAAGATCAGCGCCGCTCCAGCATAAGATATTCCCAGGCCAGCCAAATACAGTATTGCTACCGGTAAAAATGCTTTGATGCGCAGCTTATATTTTTCTTTATCAAATACCTTACCCTGCGACTCTATCTTTTTGCGATTGGATTCAGCCAGGAAATCAATGAGTTTGTTATATTTATCGCTTAATTGTTTAAGATTCATTTTTTTTCGAAATCCAGGTGTGTTGCAAATGAATTTTCCTTTAATATTGTTTAATAATCTAACTTAAAGGACGGGATACGTTCCATTTTATTTAGATAACTGATGGTTTAGAATATTCAAGGTAATCTATTATTGAATTAGCAAATATAAGTTAATATATGAATCTACTGCTGATCTTTTTAGCTGTTATCCTGTTTATTGTTATTGCAACAACCAAATTTGGGTTGCACCCATTTTTAACACTGTTGAGCGCATCATTTATTACTGCCTTCGCTTTTGGGTTACCAATGGTAGAAGTAGTGCAAGTAGTTAACACCGGTTTCGGCGGTATACTTGGTTATATAGGATTGGTCATTGTTTTTGGAACTATTATTGGTGTAATTCTGGAAAAGAGTGGTGCCGCAGTTACGATGGCTGACACCATTATCAAGCTGTTAGGGAAGCGTTTTCCGACATTAACCATGTCAGTTATAGGTTATATTGTTTCTATACCGGTATTTTGCGATTCGGGCTTTGTCATACTTAATTCTCTAAAAAGGTCTTTATCGCAACGCATGCAAGTATCCAGCGTGGCCATGTCTATTGCTCTTGCCACAGGGTTATATGCTACACACACCTTTGTTCCGCCCACGCCAGGGCCCATAGCTGCGGCGGCCAATTTGGGACTTGGTGATCAACTTGGTCTCGTTATTATAGTAGGTTTGATTGTATCAATTCCTACAATCCTTTCCGGGGTATTGTGGGCAAATCGTTTTCGAGATTATCATTTAGTCGACCAGGAAATTGAATCAGTCAACCCGCAGACTATCGATCAAAAAAGTACGGAATTAACTGCTCAAGATTACCCGAGCCCAGTACTAGCGTTTATGCCCATTATTATTCCCATTTTGATGATATGTATGGGTTCTATCGCAAATTTTCCGAGCCGGCCTTTTGGCACAGACATTATATTTATCAGTGTGTTGTTTCTTGGTAAACCTTTAATAGCACTAATTGTTGGACTGGTACTTTCGATCAGATTGATAAGGCTTGAGGAAAGAATAAAACAATTGGGTAATTTTGTAAACCAGGGTATTACAGCAGCTGCGCCTATAATCCTTATAACTGGTGCCGGGGGTGCTTTTGGTGCCGTTCTCAAGGTCACACCCCTAGGTGAATACCTGGGTCAATCCCTTTCTGAAATGGGTGTGGGTATATTGATGCCTTTCCTGGTGGCGGCAGCGTTAAAATCGGCTCAGGGTTCATCAACAGTTGCCTTAGTTACAACATCGGCCATGGTTGCAAGCTTATTACCAGAATTGGGTCTGGATAGCAGTATGGGCAGGGTCTTAACCGTGATGGCAATCGGCGCTGGCGCAATGACCGTTTCGCATGCTAATGACAGTTATTTCTGGGTGGTATCCCAATTCAGTAATATGAATGTTTCACTTGCTTACCGAGCCCATACGATGGCCACTTTGTTACAAGGGTTAACGGGTATCACAATTGTTTTTTTACTAAGTCTGTTATTGCTATAGATCGCTGCTAAAAAATTTTCTTTTTGAATCATGAAAATAGTGATTGCTCCAGATTCATTCAAAGGCAGTCTGACTGCAGCGGAAGCGGCAGAAGCCATCGAAACTGGCTTTCGTGCCGTGTACCCGGATGCGGAATATGTTAAGGTGCCCATGGCGGATGGTGGCGAAGGCACTGTTCAATCTTTAGTTGACGCTACCTCTGGTACAATCATTACTCAATTGGTAAGCGGACCTATGGGAGACATGGTGGCAGGATTTTTTGGTATTTTGGGAGATAGGCAAACCGCAGTCATTGAAATGGCTGCAGCCTCGGGGATACACTGGGTAAGACCGAAGGAACGTGATGTCTTTCTGGCCAGTAGTTTTGGTACAGGCCAATTAATAAATGCTGCTCTAGATCGTGGTTGTGATAAGTTGATCGTTGGTTTGGGTGGTAGTGCGACCAACGATGGCGGTATAGGTATGATGAAGGCTTTAGGTGCCCAATTTTTTGATCAGGATGGTGTTCAGTTAACGGCAGATGTGCGTGCATTATTACAATTGGCAAGTATTGATTTGCAATACCTGGATCCCAGGCTAGATAAAACTGAGATCGTCGTTGCTTGCGATGTTGACAACCCCCTGTGCGGCGAAAATGGTGCTGCAAGAGTTTTCGGTCCTCAAAAAGGTGCCACGGAAGAGGATATTGCCGTATTGGACCAAGCCCTCACCCGTTATGGAGATATCCTGTCTGCTAATGCAGGCCGGGATATTGCTTCAGAACCAGGTGCCGGTGCGGCAGGTGGTATGGGAGCCGCATTTATTGGCTTAATTGACGCTGTTTTAAAACCGGGGGTTGATATAGTGATTGAAATTGTGGATTTAGCTAATAGTCTTGTTGATGCAAATCTGGTGATTACCGGTGAGGGTCGTGTAGATAATCAAACTATCCATGGGAAGACACCGACGGGCGTGGCGAAAGTAGCAAAATCATGTAACCTACCAGTCATATGCATAACAGGATCAGTCGAAGATGGCGCAGACTTTACGCACCAATTGGGTATTGACGAAATCTATAGCGTAACAGAAGGAGATTATGATCTAACTGAAGTCCTAATTGAGGCAGAACATAAACTCACACAAGCAGCACAAAAAATTGCAAAAAGTTTAAATCTCTAAGTTCATTCTATAACGTTTGTTTACAATGCCAATCCTTATCAGCTTTATGATCAGGACCTTTTATACTGAAAAGTAATAGTTGCCTACTAAATAATTATTTATAATAATAGAAAAATAACTAATATTATAAAGTATATTTATAGTAATAATAAAATAGTATTGCATAATAGTAAAATAGTTTAATAATATAAATATAGGAGGTTGGTCAATTATACAATGAAAATAGATAATCTAGACAGAAAAATTCTGGAATTTTTACAAAAAGATGGTCGCATGGCAGCAAGTCATATAGCTGATAAACTGGATATTTCCATACCAACAGTAACTGATAGGATCAAGAAGCTGTCCGAATCAGGAGTTATACAGGGATTTCATGCAACTCTGGATCCCAAATTGCTTGGATTAGATGTTTCAGCAATAATTACTGTTATTTCAGGATCATCCGAACATTACAAAGAAGTGATTCAGGCAGCTAGGAATACTCCCGAAGTCGTACAATGCTATAGTACCACGGGGAAGGGTTCCCATACCTTAATTATAGTAGCAAAAAATTCTCATGCGCTGGAAGAATTATTACGAAAAATTCAAAGCTGGCCAGGTATATCAAGGACAGAAACACAAGTAATCTTGTCTTCCTACGCTATAAACCATAACACGTATGCAATAAGTTGAATCAAAACAATATCAAACAAAGGAGTAAAAACAGTGAGTAAAGTAAAAGCTGAGTATATTTGGTTAGATGGTTATGTACCAACCGCAAATCTTAGATCAAAAACAAAAATAGTCGATGGACCTGTTAATGGACTTGGTGATCTACCGGACTGGGCGTTTGATGGATCTAGCACAGAACAAGCGGCTGGTGATAATAGTGATTGTGCGTTAAAACCGGTATACTATGTTCCGGATCCAATTCGAGGAGGAGATCATTTATTGGTTATGTGTGAAGTATTAAATGGAGATGATACAATTCATAAAAGCAACACGCGGGCAGCATGTACTGATCTAGCAGAAAAGCACAAAGATCATGATTCATGGTTTGGCATTGAACAGGAATACACCTTTTATAATGGTGAAAATCCGCTTGGGTTTCCTGATGAAGGATATCCAGCTCCCCAAGGAGAATATTATTGTGGCGTTGGGGCCAAAAACATTTATGGTCGCGAAATAGTTGAAGAACACCTGGAATTATGCCTACAGGCGGGATTAGAGATTTCTGGAATTAATGCTGAAGTAATGCCCGGACAATGGGAATTCCAAGTTGGCCCTGTTGGGGCGCCAGAAGTTGGTGACCAGTTATGGATTGCGCGCTGGTTATTACACCGTGTTGCAGAAGATTATGGGGTTACCGTTAGTCTAGAACCAAAACCAGTGCAGGGTGACTGGAATGGAGCAGGTGCTCATGCAAATTTTAGTACAAAAGCCATGCGTGAAGATGGTGGCTACGATGTAGTTATAAAAGCTTGTGAAAAGATCGGAAAAAACATTGATAGACACATTAGTGTATATGGCGCAAAAAATGATGAGCGACTTACTGGTTTACACGAAACGGCAAAGATTACCGAATTTTTCTACGGTGTTAGCGATCGAGGAGCTTCAATAAGAATACCGATTGCTACTGCTAATTCTGGAAAAGGCTACCTTGAAGACCGACGTCCAGCCGCAAACATGGATCCATATCTGGTCTGTGCAGCGCTGATAGAAACGACTTGTAGCTAGAGTCTAGTCTGTTTTTCAACTTCAACGAGTACGTTAATAATTAGTAAATAATTTTAATTTCAAGTTGCTTTTGATTCAAACCAAAGCACTGAGTCTAATGTTCTGAACTGCTTAGTTCTCTCCGCTTACCCACATTGCAATTGAGGAATGTATTCGTATCAGGACTGGATAAAGAGGTTCTGTTGCTGCGATTATATGAAAAATTCATTCCGATCCTTCTTACATCGCATTGACCCTACATCACGCCTTTTCTAGGGCAATTTCTAGATCATGAATAATATCATTTACATTTTCTATTCCCACTGAAAGACGCACTAAACCATCAGTAAGTCCTCGCGCTAAGCGTTCTTCCTTTGGTACATCACCGTGAGTCATGGTCGCGGGGTGGGTGATCATGGTTTCTACAGACCCTAGACTCTCTGCTAGTTGTATCAATTGCACTGCATTCATTACTTTTTTACCCGACGTGATTCCCCCGGTCAATTCAAATGAAATCATGCCGCTGAAACCACTCATTTGCTCCTTGGCAACGTGGTGCATAGGATGGGATGGTAATCCTGGATAGGTCACTGAGCCTATCTTATGATGACCTTCTAAAAATTCAGCCACACTTTGAGCATTTTCTGTATGTTTTTTCATACGCAGATCGAGTGTTTTAATTCCCAGGATTGTTAGCCAACAATCAAACGGACTGGGCACAGCACCAATTGTTTTTTGAACAAACTTTAGATGCTCAAACAGATCTTCCCTGTTGGTAATAACCACACCGCCAATCAACTGATTGTGACCACTTAAATATTTTGAGGTGCTGTGCATGACCAGATCAGCGCCGAATTCGAGGGGGCGTAAAAAGACAGGCGTTGCGAACGTAGAATCCACACCATAAATCAAATCATGGTTTTTGGCGATTTTCCCAACTGCCTCCAAGTCCGTGACCTTCAGTAAAGGATTTGTAGGTGTTTCTATCCAGATCATTTTCGTGGTAGGCTGGATTGCATTTTCTACATTAACCGGATCAGAAGAATCCACATAGCTAAAGTGCAAATCATAATTCACAAGAACCTGGTTAAAGTGTCGAGATACTCCTCCGTACACATCATCAGAGCAGATCACATGATCTCCTGCTTTTAGCAGTTTTAAACAGCTATCCACTGCGGCCATACCACTTGCAAACGCTGCACCATATTTTCCATTATCGATAGCAGCCAAATGCTCTTCCATTGTTTGTCTTGTAGGGTTAGAAGAGCGGGTATAATCGAAACCTTTGTCCTGACCTACTTTTTCCAAAACATAGGTGGCAGTTTGGTATATTGGTGGCAGGATGGATCCAGTAGTGGGGTCCGGTTTAAGGCCGGCGTGTACAACTTTTGTGTCCAATTTCATAATGACTCCTTACGTTTCAAGTAAATATTCCTTCAGAGAAGAATATTGATTGGGTATCATTGTAGCATGTTTTTCTTTTGACATTGATTCTTTCAATCGTTTGGGCATGGATACCTTTTCACTTATGATGGGCTCAATCACATCAGCAAATTTACCAGGGTGTGCTGTACCCAAAACAATACCCATATAGTCTGTACCGTTTTCTCGGTGGTAAGTATCTAAACCTAAAAGCCCTATAGCCGTATGCGGGTCTATAATATAATTGAAAGAATCTTTTGTATTATGGATAGAACTCCGCGTTTCATTATCACTAAAACTCCAGCTGGTCAACTCTTCTTGCAGAGCATTCAAATCCTGATTATATAATTTCAATATCCGATCCAAATTACTCGGTTTTCCCACATCCATAGCATTCGAAAGGGTATGCTTTGATGGTTGGGGTTTGATTTTACCGCTTTGTAAATATTTAGGGAATACATCATTCGCATTAGTAGCAGCAATGAATTTCTTTACGGGAAGCCCCATCCGTTTGGCTAGGATACCGGCATTAATATTGCCAAAATTACCACTGGGTACGCTGAACACCACAGAGTCGCCATTACTGACCTGTTTCCAAGCCCAGGCGTAATAAACGGATTGAGGTAAAAGACGGGCAATATTGATTGAATTAGCAGAACTCAATGCTCGTTGTTCACGCAAGTTTTCATCAAGAAAAGCTTCCTTAACCATCCGCTGGCAATCATCAAAACTACCTTCCACTTCCAAAGCACTGATATTGTTTCCCAGTGTCGTTAATTGTTTTTCCTGGATCGGACTCACCCTATTTGACGGATAGAGAACAACGACCCGTATATCTTTTACACCGAAAAAACCATTGGCAACAGCACTACCTGTATCGCCTGAGGTGGCTACTAAAACAGTGATCTCATCATGCAACAAATGTTCCATGCAGCGGGCCATGAACCTGGCAGCAATATCTTTGAAAGCCAGTGTGGGGCCATGAAATAATTCCAGAACACCAAGTTTGTCATTTAAAAATATTAAGGGTATATCAAACGTAAAAGCAGATTTGGTAATCTTTGCCAGGTCAGCTGTAGAAATATCTCCTGAAACATATGGATCAATCATTTCACAGGCCAATTCAGGATAACTCAAACCAGAGTTAAAAAAATCAAGATCAAACTCTGGAATGGACTCTGGCAGGTACAGTCCACCATCGGGGGCTAATCCTTTAAAAAGCGCTTCTTTAAAACTAACAGCAGCGCTCCTTTCTTTGGTACTGAAATACTGCAAACGGTTCAGTCCATGATCTCCGGGGACTTTTTATGGATAGACGATGAATAAGCAGTGCTATTCAATTCGTTTTTCTTGAATGCTCCTACCATAGCAATACCCACTTTTTTGGCCTTTTCTTCGGAATCAGATAAAGCAAATAATGCTGGCCCAGAACCGGAGATTCCGCAGCCAATTGCACCCGCATCCATGGACGCCTTTTGGACGAGGTGGTAACCAGGGATCAATTCAGCCCTGACTGGCTCGGCAAACAGATCTACCATGGATCGGCCCAACAAATTAAAATCAGCATTGTGCAAACCATGGGTAAACCCCGCTAAATTCCCGGCCTGCTCAACCGCAGATTTTAATGGCACACGATTGGGCATTATTTTTCTGGCGTCCCGGGTGTTGATAACAAAATCCGGCAGAACAACCGTACTGAATAAATTTTCTGGTACTGGCAATTGCAAAATATCTAAAGGATCATAACTACGAATAAGTATAATACCACCAAACAAAGCTGGTGCGATGTTGTCGGCATGAAATTCGCCGGAGGCAACCGCTTCACCGGCCATTCCATGTACCAATAATTCTTCCAATTTCAACGGGTTACCCAATAATTCATTGACGCCCACAACAGCGGCGGCGGCACTAGCTGCACTGGATCCCAATCCACTGCTGGGCGGAACACCTTTTTCAATGTGTACATTAAATCCTTGATCAATACCCAGGCTGTTCAACAATGATAAAATTGCTTTTCCTGCTGTATTATATTTTGCTGCAGCAGGTATAGTGTCAGCTTTCGATCCGGAAAGGGTAATGTCTACTCCCGGGGAATCTTTTGTTTTTATTGTTAACGTATCGGCTGGTTTAGCAATTGCATAACCGATACAGTCAAACCCGCAGGAAACGTTGGCTACGGAACCAGTGGCACATACTTTTAGGGACTTAACCGCCATTGATATAGCTTCTTATTAGTAATAGATTTGTCATAAAGTTAAAAACTCTATTAACATCCAGTATTATTGGGTGAACACATAACATTAATTGCCTTTATAAGAATAATGATAAAAATATTAAATTAGAGTGGTACAATAAACATATTAGTTTTTCAAGGCAAGCGACATTAAAAATAAAATAAATATAGCCCTGTTTGGTTTCGGCCGCATTGGTCGTAACATATTTCGGTTGGGCTATACCAATCCCCATCTAAATTTTGTAGCCATAAGTGATTTGGGACATGCTGATGCCCTGCACTATCTTTTAATGCGGGATTCGGTACATGGCACTCTGAAAGATGAAGTCAAGCTGGTTGGCAATTATTTTACCACGGAAGGTCAGCATGTGCGTGTCCTTTCCGGTGGCAAGCCTGGCACAATTCCCTGGGATACATTTGGTGTGGATGTGGTTATTGACGCAACCGGCCATTACCTAAAACGCGAAGAACTGGAACAACACTTGGAAGCAGGTGCCAAACGAGTCATTGTAACCCGGACACCGGAAGATGAAATCGACCGTATCGTAATCCTCGGGATTAATGAGGATCTGATCAATAAATCTGATCAAATCATTTCTACTACTTCATCTACAACACAAGTATTAGCCTTGATGCTAAAAATATTGGATCAGCACTATTCTGTCAAAAGGGCCATGATGACAACCATCCATGCCTATACAGCGGATCAGCCCCTTGCAGATGCAATAGGGCAAGACCTGCGTCGCAGCCGCTCGGCAGTTGAAAATATTATTCCTAATACGACAGCCGCGCCGGAGATCGTTGAGCAATTAATGCCTGAATTTTCGGGTAAGCTAGATGGTATTGCCTTCAATGTGCCCGTTCCAAATGGTTCCTGCGTTGACCTTACTACTGAATTAGAGACTATGCCAGCAGTGGAAGAAGTTAATCAAGTCATGAAACAGAAAGCGGAAAATGGATACGCAGGTTTAGTAGGTTATACGGATGACCCCATTGTATCTAGTGATGTGAACGGCCGGGAAGAAACAATGATATTTGATGCCAAAGCAACAATGATCACAGCAGAAAAATTGTTGAAGACGATCTGCTGGTACGATAATGGCTGGGGGTTTGCAAAAAGGATCCTTGATACAATACTGCTCTATGGAAATAAGGATGCTGCGTAATGCGCGTTGCAATTAATGGATTTGGCAGAATTGGACGGTCTGTATTTCGGGTCTTAGATCATCATAAGGAAATTGATCTTGTTGCCATTAATGATATTTTTGATAAAGATGCTCTTGTCTACCTTTTAAAGTATGATACTGTAATGGGTCGTTTCCCTGGCGACGTTGCGCTGGATGGGGACATACTCAATGCCGGGCATCAGCAAGTCAAGTTACTATCGGAAAGGATACCCGAACAATTGCCCTGGGGTGACCTAGGTATAGATGTTGTTGTAGAATCCACAGGCATATTCAGGCAAAGAACTCAACTAGAAAATCATCTGACGGCGGGTGCAAAAAAAGTCATTTTAACGGTACCGCCGAAGGACGAAATCGATTATATGGTAGTTCTAGGGGTGAATGATGATGGGTTAACAGCAGACCACAGTATTATTTCTAATGCCAGCTGTACGACGAATTGCTTGGCCCCAATGGCCAAGGTGCTGCACGAAGCATTCGGAATTGAGCTTGGTGTCATCAACACCATCCACGCCTATACCAATGACCAGCGGTTAGCGGATGTTCCGCATTCAGATTGGCGTAGAAGCCGTGCAGCCGCTGAAAATGTTATTCCAACCACAACAGGTGCAGCGCGAGCTGTTGGTAAAGTGTTACCGGAACTTAATGGTAAATTGGATGGTATCGCTATGAGGGTGCCTGTTCCGGATGGTTCAGTTGTAGATTTTAATGTACGTTTAGAACAGGATGTAACCCTCGAAAAGATAAATGATGCTGTCCACGCGGCAGCAGAAAGTGGACCGCTTGCAAAAGTGCTGGAATATTCAACTTTCCCAGTGGTGTCCACGGATATTATTGGTAACGAACACTCATCTATATACGATGCCCCATTTACCCGAGTAATCGGCGGAAATTTCATAAAAACACTGAACTGGTATGATAATGAATGGGGTTATTCCAATAGGATAGTGGACCTTATGGGTATATTGAATAAATTCGTTTAATTTTGTTTGAATAAGATTTTACGCGGCAATTCAACAATTGCCATTCAAACAGGATAAAAAAAACAGTCCTTGAGAAGAAGT
This sequence comes from uncultured Fidelibacterota bacterium, assembly GCA_913062595.1. Taxonomy (GTDB): domain Bacteria; phylum Fidelibacterota; class Marinisomatia; order Marinisomatales; family TCS55. The sequence continues at coordinate 1,249 of CAJXWT010000049.1, read as the reverse complement.
TCTCTGAGACTGTCGTTTAGCGGGACCGACGTGGGTCAAAACGAACTTTGTTTGAAATAACTATAAAGTACTAATACATAGAGGTTTACGACTTTTTATTCTTATTCTTTTTTTCCCTTAAATCATCAAAAAGTCCTATTTTTTCGGCAGCTTTTATTAGTGCTGGGAGGTGGGGGGCAAGCTCCTTAGCAATTGCTTTTCGTTGTTCAGGTTTAAGTTTAAGATGAAGAACTTGTCCCATCTGCCGTAGTTGTATTGATGCTTTTGAAACAGACTGGCTAGCTCGACTTTGATTTAATTTATTTTGTCCTAATGGCTCACAAATCTTATTGGCCACTTCTTTTTGTGAAACTGGGACTAGTGATTTTATTAATATTACGATTACTTGAATTATTGCATAATCGTCTTTGCCAAGCTTACCCTTATTAAAATCAATAAACTCTTTCAGAAAATCAATTTCATTCTGCAATAGTCCCTTATCGCCTGGATACATCTGTCTTGCCCTGTCATGAGCCTGAAGGGCATCAACCGGATTATCCTGTCCGTAAACGTCTGACAAAATAGAATATCCAAAAACCACGGCGGATTTCTCTGAAGCTGAACGCCCCTTTGCATTATAGGTCATGTCCAAGGCATCAGACAGAGCATCATAATCCCCAGCTTTGATAGAGTGGTATATGGATTCGAATGTGTTTTTATTTTTCATCTTGCTTCCCTTCTTCACTTAATCTTTCCACAAGGCTAATCACAAGTTCTCTATCGGGTACTTTTAAATCATATATATTCCTTAGAAGTTTTTCACCTTCAAAGAATAATTCATCTGGCTTCTTCCGCTGCCTTCCTGCGACTCCCTCTATCCACATCATTCTTTTTTTAACTGCATCGATGTATCTATTGGGGAGCTCCAAGCCTTCAGGAATTTCTCTTTTAACAAATTCGCACTCTGACCTATCCCTGCTGTATTTCACTGTTAGACCAGCCAAGTCCGCCAAAGCTTCAATCTGTCTCTCTCTTACACTGCCGACACTGCCGTTGAGCCACCTATATATAGTGGGCAAAGAAACTTTCAGCTTGTCAGATAACCACCTTGGCGGCCAATCGTGTTCAATAATTAAGTTTTGTACTGCATTTAGTTTATTTTCCATAGTTGAATATACACAATATTATCATTAGAATTTGCATTGTATTATTTACTTGCATTAATATTAGTTATGTTAGTAATTTTTGCTATGCGAATAGTTATGTATAT
>CAJXWT010000048.1 GCA_913062595.1 uncultured Fidelibacterota bacterium | reverse complement strand
CAATGATGATCCTGACCATGGGTTCTCTTGCTACCATTTATGGTTTCTGGACGCATACGGAACACATTAATAAATTGGGTATTTTTGAGTGGATTATTGTAACGCCATCCCACCACCGTGTTCCCCATGGTAAGGATAAAGAATACATCGACCATAACTATGCCAATATGTTCATCATCTGGGACCGCTTGTTCGGTACCTTCGCGCCAGAGGGAAAACCGGTTACCTACGGAATAACAAACAATATAAATACTTTTAACGTTTTTAAAATAGCATTTCATGAATGGCTTGCCTTGCTTAATGATTTATCGTTGGCTAAGAAATTTTCTACAGCAATAAACTATTGGTTCAGGCCTCCAGGATGGCAACCTAATATCCTGGATACAAAATCATCTTAATTATATATACAACCGTTTTTCAGTAAATATTGTTTGTATAGAGAATAGAAAGAATATTAATATTCGACCTTTGGTCGAAATATAAACCGATGCTTTCAAAACGCCAGTTAGAGGAACGAAAAATACGTCAGGAACGAATCCTGTCTAGTGCCCTAGAAGTTTTCAGATCCAAAGGTATTGATGGCGCCACTATGGATTTAATTGCTGAAAATGCGGGCTTTGGTAAAGCCACCTTATATTATTATTTCTCATCCAAAGAGGATGTATTACTCAGGATTATGGAAGAAGGATGGAAATCGCTTTTGGACAGTCTTGAGATAATTATCCAGGAAGGAGAAAGTCCACGGCAAACTTTCATAAAAATACTGGTGCAAACCGCACACAATGCCCGACAGAGACCCAACCTATTTGAATTTTTATTCCAGGCACCGAAAGCAATAAATATTACAGATTTTAAAAAACAGAAATGGAAGCAGTACCAGGGGCGTCTTTACGCTACATTAAAAGGTTTGCTAGAAGACGGGATCAAACAAAAAGAATTTCCGCAGCTGGATAGCAGCCTGATGTTCAAAGCTATTGGTGGTTTATTTACAGGCATGATCTTTTTGGGCGACAAGAATGATCCTGTATCGGAAAAAGATGTGGAAGCACTGTTGAATAAGCTAATCACAATACCTTAAATAGAGTAAATAAATGAAGCGCATCATTTATTTTACAACACTTCTATGCCCTTTATTTGGAAGCGACTTAATAGGAATTGTTATTGATGGGAATAACAATGATCCTTTGATCGGAGCAAATGCATATTTGAGTAATCAGAACATAGGTACAGCCACTAACAAACAGGGTGAATTCATAATCACGGATATCAACTTAGGTCCCCACGAACTTGTGGTTACCATGATCGGCTACAAAAATTGGTCCAAGTTAGTGACCATCAACGATGGGGATAATCCGCGATTGATCATATTAATGCAACGGGAGCCCTTAATTTGGAAAACCATAAATGTCATGGGCATGTTTCCTTCCAAACATTCGCCAGAAATAACCCAAATAATCAACCAACAAGAAATTAAGAAAAACAGTAGTTCTACGGTCTCCAGTATACTGAACAATCTTCATGGTATTGATTTGCAAATGGCCCATGAACATGGCCGCAATGTGAATATTTCAATCCGAGGGTCTTCCGATTATAAACCTGGTGGCTATAATAATAGGGTTCTGCTTCTAATTGACGGCTTTCCTGCTGCTATTCCAATTTCCGGTTCATCTGACTGGAATGCTATTCCTATTGAGAATATTGAGCGTATTGAAGTAGTGAGAGGACCGGCTTCCTCACTATATGGGCATAATTCTATGGGTGGCGTTATCAATATGGTGACAAAATCAGATAATCCAAATAATACGTTGGCCTACCAAGCAGGTTTTGGCAGTTTTCACAATGGTGCATTGAATCTTAATTATAGCCGCAATTTGCACAAATTCAATGTTTTCACCACTTTTGGATATAGCGCATCAGATGGGCATCGTTTTAACGCAAATCATGAAAATATTCGCAGTTCGATAAAACTCAATGGAAATATTTTTGGTAATCAAAGGTGGCTAATATCTTCCATAATTAGCAAATCATTTAATGGGCAACCAGGCTTTGTGTATGCTGATAAACCAGAATTAAAATCCTTTAGACAATCAGAACGAACCAGCAGTTATCTGCATATATTTTATTCACGACCTTTACTATATAATGGCATCCTATCCTTATCACTGGCCATAAATCATTTCAACACTATTTACAATGACAGAAATGATACGCCAGAGGGTGAATTGCAGGGATCCACAATATACAAAGATAAGGGTCATGTCTGGCGTAATGAATATCAAAAGGTATTTAATGATAAATCAGTTCTTACGATTGGTACGGAAGTGGGGCTTGATTTTTCAAAAGCCGATGTAATCAATTTCATTTATGATCAACCGAAACAAAGTACCATGGCAATATTCAGTCAATTGAAGAAAAATATCAGTGAAAATTGGATATTAGATTTTGGACTCAGGTATGACTATCGCCAGGTTCAAGGAGGCGAACAGTATCGAAAAATATTATTCGAAGCTATATCACCTAAATTAAATTTTTATTTCAAACCAAACGATAATTTACAATATCATTTATCCGTAAATCGTGGTTTCAGGGCACCATCTATATCCGAGTTGTTTTTGCAGTATGAAAGCAACTATGGATTGCAGTATCGCGGAAACTCACAACTACAACCTGAATTCATGACCGCGATAGAACTCGGAATTGCAAAATATGAAACCCAACAGCAAACATGGTTTTGGAATCTTTTTTATAATTATTATAGTAACATGATCGATTTCGTTTATACCATTCCTGTAGAATCTATTAATCGCACAGATGTAGAGGGATATGGTTTAGAATTAGGATCTAAACTAGCGAATCCTTTTAACCTTGGTGATATAACATTCAGTTATTCCTATTTAAAAATGGTGGATATTCAAAACAGTGGACCAATCCTTTATCGCCCAGCCCATAAAGTTAATATTGGTTTAACTAAGAAACTTAGTTACATGAATATTTCACTGATGTTTCGTTACAAAAGTACACAGCAATATGAAGATTTTCTCAGCACTGACCACCCTATAGTTAATAATACGGTCCGTTTCCCCATTAAAATATTACCTGATTTATTTCTTTTTGATCTTAAGCTATCTAAAATTTTTACTGGCTTTGAGGCAGAATTAAGTATAAAAAATATATTTAATCAGGACTATGTCTTAATTCAAAATTACCCAATGCCTGGTACAACCTGGCATATCAACTTCTCAAAAACCATAAACGAATAAAAGAAGAAAAAAACGATGAATAACTCCTTATTGCAATATTTTGCTCTATTATTGATAATATTGAGCATTGGCTGTGAAGATGAAAAAGCAGATGATTCTGACGGTAATCTCGCTGAGTCAGGGACAATCTATGGTACGATTACTTTTAGCGGTATATGGCCAGACAGTGGGCAGGTATTACTTACATTGGATACAAGCTTTCCTCCAACGGGTCCACCAGCCAAATTTGAAAATTTAACATCAGAAGGCCTAGCTGATAGTAAATATGATTATTCTTTTGATAATCTACCTTTCGCCAGTTATGGAGCAATATCCGTTACATATTGGCCAGAAGATTATCCAAATGGTACTTATAGCATGCTAAGTGGATACTTCCAAGCTATGGCAGTCACCCAAAATGAACCGGAATTAGAGGTCAACTTAAGCGCTATCTTTGAATAATCTATCAGCTTTTGGGTATGGTATAATATCAATCCATAATTTTTAGAATCTCGCTTCCTTTTTAAAAAATCAGGGTTTTTTGTTGTGAAAGAAATGTCATCCCATTGCTTTCACAAAAGCAATGAAGTAAATTGGTCAAATTCGAATATAGATAAATCTGAAAGGCTAACATTATGGATGGCTGTAGATTAGTATTTACATGTATTGCGTTACTTCTAGGAAGCATAACCTTACAAGCCCAGGATGATGATAGTTTATATTTTCAGTTTGAACCCGATTCTCTCGATCTGGCCATCGGTGATTCAGCAAATGTGAAGATAACACTATTTTCTGAAGATAGTTCCTTATCGAACAACCAGTTCCTGATTACCGGTGCATGGGGAGCGGTTGAGGTCAGGCCATGGATCAGTAACCAAAAAGGTGTTGCTAATGTACAAGTAAAAGTATTTAAACCGGGTTCTTTTAAACTAAGTGCCAGTAGTATCACACCAGATAGATTTAAGCGTGTACGGGGTCGTATGCCCATTACAGTACCATTCCCCCCTATCGCCAAAGCTGAATTTATTGATCCGCCAAGAACGGCTTATGAAGGTACAACAATTGAATTTGCTGCTCGTGTTTTAGATCAGGCCAACATAACCAGACAGGATGTTCAGCCGGTCTTCAAATCCTCCAACCCAGAAATAGCCGACTTTGATGAGTTTGGCCACCTCACTATTTATCGCCGGGGACTGGTTCAAATAACTGTAACAGCAGAGGGAATTTCCTCTTCAACTGATTTACGGGTAGTGCGAAATCCGGTACGTAAAATAGAACTTTCCCTGGAAGCGGATGATTATCGAACTGGGGATGTCATTACCTTTAAGGCTAGAGCCTTAACAGCATCTGGTCGAGCTGTTGAGGATGCTCCGGTTGTATTTTCCTTTATGGGGAAAGCTGTATATGGAATCGGTTTGCCAGCTAGCGGACAAATTACACCTCAAGGAAAGTTTGTAGCTGAAAATCCTGGTGATTATACCATTTTCGCAACTTCAGGAGGTCACACCGCATCGAAAACAATACGCATTACACCACGCAACATACAAAAACGTGCCAAATTAGTTGGTCATGGATTAATAACAGATGTTTTTACTTCTGATCTATGGGTCTGGCAGGGCATTGGTGAGTTCAAAGAGCGTGATTTTGCAGTTACAGGTACCTGGGAAGCCAATGGGGAGGCTTATTTCTGGGAAGTGACAGATCCATCAAACCTGATCATCATTGATACGGTTACAGTTGACGCACGCACTGTTAACGATGTCAAAATATCGGCTGATGGTCGTATAGGAGTTCTAACCCGTGAAGGAGCATCCACCCGGAAAAATGGTGTTGTTATCCTTGATGTAAGCAATCCATATGATGTAAAAATACTATCAGAGTTCAATGATGGGCTTACCGGCGGTGTGCATAATGCATTCATTTATGATAACCATGTATATGCTGTTAATAACGGAAGAAAGTATGATATAATTAATATTTCCGACCCAGAAAATCCCTGGCGGGTAGGTAGTTATGAACTGAATACTCCGGGGCATAGTATCCATGATGTATGGGTTGAAAATGGAATTGCCTATTCATCCAATTGGAACGATGGTGTTCACATTTTTGATATTGGTGGATTGAACTTTTCGGAACAGAACAGGCATACGATCATGAAGAACCCGGTCTTGCAAGCTGCTGGTAAAGGTAGTCCCAGAAAACCAACATTAATGTCCTCAAAAACTGACACAACTGGACGTAACCACGCTGCTTTCCCTTTCCTTAGTAAATCCACTGGTGACTTTTATGTGATTGCTGGCGATGAGCACTTCCCCTTTGGCCTTGGTGAAATTGAAAATATGGAGCCTGCTAATCCTAGAGGTGGATATCACTTTTTAAATATGAATGACTATAATGTTCCAGTAGAAGAAGCAATCTATCAAGTCCCGGAAGCAGGCTCACATAATCTGTGGGTAAAAGGTGACACCCTTTACACCGCATTTTACCAGGGCGGCCTGCGAGTAGTTGATATTTCTGGCGAGTTACTCGGTGATCTATACAAGCAGGGTCGTGAAATAGCCTTCTATTTGTCTAACCATAAGAACGGCCGGATGTCAAATGCAACTATGGTATGGGGCCCACAGCCTTACAAAAATCATATTTTCTTCTCTGATATGAATAGCGGGCTTTATGCAGTCCAGTTGGTTGAATACGACTATGATGAAGACGATGAATAACAGCAGTTATATGCAGCAATTAATAATTACAACTCTATTTCTCTTACTGACAGTTAGTCCAGTAACAGGAAGGAATTATTATATCTATGTTACAGCTGAATCACAAGATGAAGTACACGTGGTCAAGTTCGATGGCGAAAAAGCAACAGTTATTAAAGACATCCCTGTCGGCGTATGGCCGCTGGAAATTGAGGGGCCCCACGGTCTTACCATATCGCCGGATGGCAAATATTGGTACCTATCCCTTGCCCACGGATTCCCATTCGGCCATGTATATAAATATGAAACAGGTTCTGACAAGATGGTTGATCGGGTGGAATTGGGCCTATTCCCTGCAACGATGCAAATATCCACTGCTACTGGACTGTTATACGTGGTGAATTTTAATCTACACGGTGAACATGAACCGAGTACGATATCGATCGTTGATCCAGAAGAAATGATCGAGGTCAAGAGAGTTGAAACAGGCGTTATGCCCCATGGTTCACGATTAACGAATGATGGGTTAAAACAATATTCGGTGGCCATGATGTCTGGAACGCTCTATGAACTGGATGTTCTTCAATTCGACATTAGCAGGACCCTATTTACGGGACGAAAAAAACAAATGAATATGCAGGGCTCAATGGACCATAAAAATTCAATGAAAAAAAACACTATGCATAAAATACCTAAAGAGAAACCAACTTGGGTTTATCCACACCCAGCCGATACCCATGTTTATGTGGTAAACAATGGCACAGATAATGTTGTTGAAATTGATTTAGGTAATTGGGCAATTACTCGCCAATTCAAGACCGGTAAGGGACCCTATAACTGCGAGGTAAGTCAGGATGGTAAATACTTGGTTGTAACCTACAAGTCCGCTGCAAAAACAGGTATTTGGGATTTAAATACCGGCCAGGAACTTGTCCGTCTGAAAAATACAAGAAGGGTAACTCACGGCGTTGTTATATCACCAGACAGCCGTTATGCTTTCGTGTCTGTTGAAGGTATTCGCGGTGAACCTGGTTCAGTAGATGTATTTGACCTAGAAAATCTTACCTTAGTCGATCATGCTGAAGTAGGTAAACAGGCGGGAGGAATCGCTTTCTGGAAGATGGAAGATTAAGCCCTTAATTATTATTTGACCTATATCGCCAAATAAATAAAATAATTATACCAGCCACGTTTGGAAACCAGATATAGGGATTGGACCATGGTGTTCCATCAAAATAAAAGTCAGTAATAGGATAAAACAGTTTTGTTGGAAAGTATGCTTTTGTATGAAAGGGAAAATCCAACAATATATGAAACGGCCAGCCTAGCATTGCAAAGGCCAAATCCTTTTGAAAACGATAAACTATTCCAATAGCAAGGCATACAGTAACATAACTGTGACTGATATCATAACATAGAAAAACCCAGTCTGGTATCGATTCTAAAGGCGGCGGGCCACCAAATTGGGGGATGTTCCCGCTGAAAATATTTATAACGATTAGAATACCAAAAGATGCAAGATCTGGCATTGCGCCAAAAAATAAGGCCAGCCATGGCATACCACGGAATCCAAATAGGCCCCGGCCCCACAATGCATGGCTAAGTGTATCCATCTAATAAAATATATATATTAAATAATTTGACCGGATTTTAGGTCAAATACTAAATGACACCTATTTCCATTCACAAATAAATAGATTTGTGTCACCACGTTTATTTTGGTTTCGGTTTGATGCAAAAACAAGGTATTTCCCATTTGGACTGAACATTGGGAAACCGTCAAATCCTTCAAAATAGGTTATTCTCTCCAATGTGGTACCATCGACATTTATTGAATATAAGTCAAAATCACGACCCCTTGGATCGTGCATATTTGATGAAAATATAATCTTATGGCCATCTGGATAAAAATATGGGCCAAAATTTGCGGCACCATTATCAGTAATCTGGTTTTTATTGGAACCATCTGCATTCATTGTCCAAATCTGCAGGGCCATCGGACGAATAGAATTTTCCGCTAGTAAAGATTTGTAACCTGCTATCTCTTTTTCCGTTTCAGGATAGTAAGCACGCCACACAATCTTCGAAGCATCATAGTTATAAAACGCACCGCCATCATAGCCGAGCCTATTTGTTAACTGCTGTTTTCCTGAGCCATCTGGATTCATGTACCATAGATCCAAATCACCACTTACTAAAGAGGTATAGATTATCTTGTCACCATCGAAAGAATATGTTGCCTCAGCATCATAACCAGGGGATGATGTAAGCGGATGCGGGTTTGAACCACCCAAACCAGCTTCGAAAATATCAAATCCAGGATATAGTTTCCAAATATAGCCCCGGCTGAAATCGGGCTTAGGCGGACAATCTGGATTATCCACATGTGTGGATGAATAAATAATGCCGTTATCATTCGGATATTTGAAAAAACTGCAGGTGGTCACACCATCACCGGTTGAGACCAATTCAACGGACCCCGATTCGATGTCCATGGTATAGATCTGATCACAAAGGCTATCACCATCATGTGCTTGATATATTAATCTTTTCCCATCGGCGCTAAAGTAGGCTTCCGCATTTTCCCCAGAAAACGTTAACTGGGACATATTCCTAAAATGAGATTCACCAGGAAGTATTAAAGAGTTATTAAAGTCAAGATTTAGTTTGGTTGGTGTTCTTTTATAAAAACAGCTTAATAAAAAGACTGCAACAAATGAAAATATCACATATTTGTTAATCTCTTTTTGGTTCAAACCGATCATGAATAGATCCTGGTAATAAAGTTTTAGTGGTGTGTTAGCGTTTCTGTCTATTCAGTAAATCTAACAAAATTATCCAAGCCATAAGGTAAAAAGAAGTATAAGTCAATATACCGAAAACCATGCTAATATATGAGAAGCTGTCAGATACATACCGTATTCCCCACAAAGATAAAAATGTTATCAGAACTGACACAAACGGTTCCACTAGAAAAAATAACTTCCACCAGCCGACAACGATAGAATTCATAGCCCAGAATAGGCCAAGTATTAAAAATATAATTGCAAATGCAATTACATGAGTATGCGTGGTTAATAACATACCTTCAAATGTTTTTGGGTATTTATCTGGAATGTCAAAATCACCCGTGACATCTGATCCTCTGTAGTGTTCTATAGTACCGGCAGCTGACGTTGACTCGGTTGTATAGATGTAAACGAGGCCAATGGATACCCCAACAACCAAACATATTGTAAACGCAACAATTAGCAGTTTTACTTGATCGTTTTGTTCTCTTAATGTTTTAGAAGGATCCAGCATCTATTTCTAAAAGTAAATTTTCTATAATAATTGCAGACCTATTTATTCCTCTAGTAACAGAATTTACTGAAATAGTGGCACCGCTTATACCATCAATATTTTTCCCAACCTTGTAATCTGAGCTAACATCTAGGCCAAGGAACTGGTTTAACCACCTTCTATTCCCCACTTCATAACCATAATCTTCGCGATATTTTACAATATGGGCATTAATCAACTGACCATCCATATTAAAGCAAGTTAAATAAGTTATAGGTAATGATTTCCCCAGCACATTATCGAGAATGGCTACACCAATCAAAGAATCAGATTCAGATATTTGCCAGACATAAATATGGTCAAACATAAACCGCGAGCGGGACTTTTTTTCAGAATAAATCTTTATTTCTTGCGGCGGATTCCACTTTTTGAAATCAACCCGGATATCTTCGCCGTAAGTGGAAAAAATTAATTCTTCCGCATCCTCCCTTATACCGCCAATCAAAAAGTAGGGTACGGCGGTTATATACAATATAACGATAGTAAGACCCCTTGGTATGAAGTAATTCTTTTTTAAAGACATTCCATTGAAAAATAGTTTTGAGGGGGCCTTTAACAATTTTCTAATAATCAAAAATTATAGCCGACACCAACGTTCAGTTGAGATATTTCATCAATGTCAGCATCTTCTGTTTCCTTTGTTCCGAAATCAATTTTGAACGCCACTTTATCTACGGGCCAAAAAGTTACCCCAAATCTTGTAATCGTATAGTGCTTACTAGGTAAAACCCCATCATCATTGGTCCCCCGATTATAATCTGAAAAACGAAACCAAGGCATTAGTTTTCCCTTCAGGTTCAAAATAGAGGCCATATTGTAACCAAGATCCAAGTAATACCCCCCGCTAGATTTGTAACTGGGCGTATGATTGGTGCCATCATAATTAATGTTACCATATTCAAATATAGCATAAATGTTATGCGCTACATATTTGGCATGCAGCTCCAGCAACGCAACATTCGCTGTCGTATCGGGATCATCATTTATAGGCGCATTATTCATTGTATAGGACCCACCCAATCGCAAACCAGGTAAACCGGTATATTCAGCACTAAAATTTTTGGTCCAGTCGTATGCAGTGGTCTTATACCCCTTACCTCTGGCGCTTCTGAATCCTGATCCTACATCTTCACCATTCAGATCCTCAAGCAATGCAACCCGTAATTTCAAGCCATCCATAGGCTTATAATTTGCGGAAATTCCGTTAGCGAACCAGGTGGTGGGAATTACATACTTAGAATATTCAGGTCGTTCGACACTTAAAAATAACGGCGGTTCATGATATTCATTCAATAACCCTGCCGTTGGTAAAATGACACCAGCTTTAAACCCTCCTTTATCACTTCTGTATTCAACAAATGCCTGTTCTAATTCGAGTTCTCCTTCCCCATCATTTACAAAATTGTGCTCTAATTCCACCTCAGAGAAGAATGACCATGCTTCAGTGAAGCTGGCAGAGTAGTAAATTATAAAACGATGGAAATCGAGTGTTTTCGTTCCGTCTACATCACCTTGTTTACTGCTATTGTAATGTAATTCACCATATCCCCCAATACTCTTTGTCGGTTGAAAAAATTCATCCTGAGCATTAACGGAAAAAACAGCCAATAGCACTAAAAGTCGTATTTTCACTTTTTATCTACCCTTTATTTATTATTTTCCTATTAAATACCCAGTCAGGAAACCCCGCTATTTTCCTTGAACTGAAAGGAGAGCTGGGACTTTCTAGATAAGAAATAAGAATCCCTTATCTTTAATGAGACTGAGTCTCATTAAAGATAATAATATATTTTATTGAGAAGCAAGGAATAATTTCAGACCCAAATTATTAAAAAAGCATGGGTATAATGTTTGCATACCTCGTTATTAACAATGGTTAAATTTCAATTCCAGGAATTGAAAAACTTGATTCACTTCCAGCTACAAATAGGTCGGTTATTATTTTAATAATTTTCGCGATTTAACATGTCTGAAAACCAGGTAAAATCCAATATTGTACCCAGTATTATAGCGGGTGTAATTGGCGGTATAATTAAAATAGTAGCTGCCATGGCATTTAGTGCCCTAATATTCACTGGTACACTAGCTGCCTACTTACCTCAGGGAATAGGTATAGTATTATTCGGATTTTTACTATTTGCTGTCATTTCAACTTTCACAGCCAGTTATCCAGTGAATATTAATACACCGCAGGATATCCCAATCGCTATTATTGCCCTCATAGCTACTACAGTTATGGCAAACAGCGGTAAAGATTGGGATGCGGAAACAACATTCCAGTTTATATTTGTTACCATTGCTCTAACATCTATTCTTGTGGGCATATTCTTCTTTATTCTTGGTACTCTAAAACTTGGTAAATTGGTTCGTTTTATTCCTTACCCTGTTGTAGGTGGGTTTTTAGCTGGTACCGGCTGGCTAATAGTCAAATTTGCGTTCATAATGACTGCAGGTATGGGATTATCGTTAGACAACGTTGTTTCACTTTTTGACCAAGCAACATTACTTAAATGGTTTCCAGGATTAATATTTGGTTTAATCATGCTTATATCGAGTCGCTATACCAAACATTATCTGCTTATCCCTGCCCTGATAGCAATTGGTATAACATCTTTTTATGCAATTATGTTTTTCTATGGTTTTTCATACACAGATCTGGAATCCAATGGATATCTACTGGGTCCTTTTCCTGAAGGAGGTCTTTTTCAGGGTTTGCCATTAAAGTATCTCTCCGATTTCAAATGGTCAATTTTTTTGGAGCAATTACCGGCCATAGGCACCATGATGATCTTGAATACCATATCAGTATTATTTAATTACAGCGGTCTTGAAATCATCATTAAAAAAGACCTCGATCTTGATCAAGAATTAAAGACCACTGGAATAGGGAATATTATTGCAGGCCTCGGCGGTGCGCCTCCAGGTCATTTATCTCTTGGCGGTACATTGTTGTCTATTTCAATTGGTTCAAAAAGCAAACTAACCAATATCATTATCGCTCTACTTTGTGCACTTACCCTATTCTTTGGTTCAGAAGTATTATCTTTTTTTCCTAGAATTATACTTGGTGGACTGCTTTTTAATCTTGGTTTATCATTTTTAGTTGATTGGTTGTACAGTACCTGGTCGAGGGTTCCAAAAATTGATTATACAATCATTCTATTGATCTTTCTAGTAATTGGAACAGTTGGGTTCCTAGAGGGAGTAATCACAGGCTTATTAATGTCAGTGGTACTATTTGTAGTTAGCTATTCTAAGGTGGAAATAATCAAGCATGAACTCACTGGTAAAACATTCCATAGCAATGTGGAAAGATCAGAAAGTCTAAAAAATATTATCGATGATAGTGGGGACCAAACATTGATATTGCCTCTACAGGGGTTCATATTCTTTGGCTCTGCAAACCGCTTACTTGAACGGATAAAATTACACCTGCAGTCGCAAAATGAAAAAAATCTTAAATACTTAGTTTTTGATTTTAAGCAGGTAACAGGTGTTGATTCTTCCACAATAAACAGTTTTAACAAGTTACGAATTCTGGCAGAACTCAATAATTTCCAAGTTCTTTTTTGTAATCTTACGCCTCAAATTATCTCTCAGTTTGAAGCGGAAGGTTTATTTGCTGATAGTATGGACCTCTTCTTGAAGTTTGATGATTTGGACCATGGCATGGAATGGTGTGAAGAACAAATAATTTCTGAAACAACTATTGGTAGTAATAAGCAAAAGGAAGAAATAGATGAAATAAAATTATTTGAGGAGAAATTTGCTGATTTGTTGACCTATTTCGAATCAAAAGATATAAACCAGAATACAACTCTTATTGAACAAGGGAACGATCCAGAGGGGCTGTATTTTATCAAATCAGGAAGAGTTACGGTCGAATTACGATCATCAAATAATAAAATTCGGTTAAAATCTATGGGTACCGGTACAGTAGTTGGAGAAGTAAGCTTATATTTAAAAACTCAAGCAACAGCATCAGTAATATCCAATACTGCTTGTGAGACCTATTTTTTATCTCACGAAAATTTTGAAAAATTAAATAAGGAAGATCCAGAAAGGGCAGCTGAATTACACACCTATATTGTCAAATTACTTAGCGATAGGCTGGCCAAATCCAACGCGACGATTCAAGCATTAATGCAGTAATCATATAACTGATTAAAACATGAAAGATATCGGCTGCTATGCTATGGATGATTTTTTTCTAAAAGAGTTTTAAGCTTTTTCTCAGCTTCCATACTTCCTAGATATACTGCCTGATGGAGGATCATTACTGCTTGATCAATACGTTCCTGATCCTCATATAAAGTGGCCAGCTCTAAACGCAATGTTATATCATTAGGGTGTAAACGAATTTTTTTATTCAAACTTTCAGTATTTCTCTCGAATTCTGAGATCTCTTTAAATTTATACAAGTATTCAAGGGATCGGTCCAGTTTACCTACCTGCTTATACACCTGGCCTAGGCTGTATAATGTTTCTGCATTATAGGAATCTAAATCATAGGATTTCAATAGGGATTTTTCAGCATCTTTCCATTGCTCTGCCCGCATTTGCACCTCGCCCAGATGGAACCAAATGTCTGTACTGGTACCTTCTAACTCTGCCGCTTTTAGCAACCAATTCTCTGCTGCTTTGTTATTCTCCTTGGCCAGGGATACCATTCCAAGGAAATGATAAGTAGAACCACTTTCAGGATGCAGTTCTTCTGCTTTTAGAAATGCAGTCTCCGCTTCATCAAGGCGGGTCAAATAATATAATGCTACCCCTGATTTATAATGGCTAAGCCATAGTTCTGGTTTTATTAAAGCCGCAAGGTTGTATTCTTTCAGTGCATCTTCAAACCGACCGGAATTTTTGTGGATGTTACCCCGCTCAATATAAATTTCAGCTACGCTGCGATCGATAGTTAATGCATCCTGCAACGCTGCAAAAGCTTTTTTTCCCTGCTGCATGTGATCATAGACATGGCTCAAGGTGATATAATATGGAATCATTGAGGAATTTCGTTTCAATGCAAACTGGACATGTTCTAGCGCCTTTTTATAATTACGGTTCGCAAAATATGCTTTCCCTAAATCGTGATTAACTTGTGGTAGGTCTGGTTTCTGGGCTAAGACCTCTAAAAAATAATGTATCCCCTGTTGAATGTTATTATTTTGCACATGTGCTCGGCCTAGCCAATACAAGCCATAAAGACTCTGGGGATCAGCGCTAGTTGCCTTTTCCAACCAAAGTATTGCCTGTTCAGTCTTATGCTGTTTTAGATATATATCGCCAAGATTCCGCATTGCTAAACTATAAGTAGAATCGAAATAAATAGCTTTTAAAAAATGGGTTTCCGCTTCATCATAGTTGCCCAGGTCTTTATACGCCATAGCCAGGTTGTTAAACCCCCTAACATGAGTAGAATCATATTCTATTGCCTGCCGATAACCATTGGCAGCCTTCTTACTATTCCCCTGGTTATAATACAAATTGCCATAAGCCACCCATATATCGGATTGTGATGGATCTTTATCCAAACTCAATTCATAGGTTTGTATAGCGCGCGGTAAATCCCCCGCACCATTGCAGGCCTGGGCCAGTCCGTTTAAGGCTTTAAGATTACTGGAATCCTTTAGAACAATTGCGGTAAATAGTGTAATGGCTTCATTATACCTCCGGGCTTCAATTAAACTAAATCCTTCTTCGACAGAAAGTTGAGGGTACCCAAATGATGACAGAAAGATGGTAAAAATTAATAGGTGATTATTGATAATGATCCCCCCTGCACGATCCTGTAGTAAGAATTACAGGTTAAGTTTTCAAACAAATCCTTTCCGAATCCTGGCCACTGAACTTCCAATGAGGTGACCATTTCATCCGGACCGAGACCAAATAAAACTCTGAGATCATTGGATGAAAGATAACTAGCTGCAGGGTTAACCCAGGCTACCTGAACTCCAGAATCAGTTGTGATTTTCAGCTTACTACCAATGGCTTCTCTATTACAGGTTTTCCCTTCTAGTTTAAACCCAATCCAATGTCCTTTAGGTTTTCCTTCGTTCAATAATAAATTGGCTTTCCCATTGTTATTTGAAATAGCTATATCAATATCACCATCATTATCAATATCACCGAAAGCTGCTCCGCGACCAACCGTTGGCTCAAGAAGATCACCACCGATGTTTTTTGTTTGGTCTAAAAATGTTTCATTACCTTGATTAATAAATATCTGTTTCTGCTGTGCATGCTGATAGTCCCGGTTGAACAATTTTATATTATCAATCACATGACCATTGACAACGAAGATATCAAGCCAGCCATCTAGATCTAAATCAACAAACTTCGTCCCAAAGCCGAGGAGATGGATACTTGGATATCCAAGACCTGTTCGAAATGTAGCATCTATCAAAAACCCATTTTTCTCGTTCAGGTATAATGTGTTGGTTTCACCGCTAAAGTTGGTGACAAATAGATCCAGCCAACCATCACGGTTAACATCACCAAAATCCACGCCCATACCAGCCTCAGCGCGCCCATTTTCATTAAATCCTACACCAGTAAACAAAGCCTTTTCCGTAAAGTGGCCCAAGCCATCATTAATAAATAATAGATTCATCACCTTATCATTAGCTATATAAATATCCATATCGCCATCATTATCAATATCACCTGGTACGACCCCCAGTCCTTTCCCACGGGCCTTATTTATACCTGAACGGACCGACCAATCACTGAAATTCCCCTGGCCATCATTATGGTAAAATTTATCTTCGACTCCCTCAAAATAGTCCGGATCACAATATGCTCTTTCTCCTTGAACTGGTTCACCGCACCAAGGATTATTTTCAGTGGAAAATTCCACATAGTTTGTTACATAAAGATCAAGCCAGCCATCGTTATCACTATCAAAAAATGCAGCACTGGAAGCCCAATGAGGATTATCAATACCTACATCAAGAGTAACATCTGTAAAGGTACCATCACCATCATTATGATAGAAAACATCCGGGCCATAATTTGTAACATATAGGTCCGTATCACCGTCATTATCATAATCAGCACAAGCACATCCAATACCATAATTTTTATCACCTACCCCTGCTTCATCAGTGACATCCATCCATTTTTTCCCATCATTTCTGTACAGCTTGTTTTCTAGTATAATTTCCTTATCCCATCCTGGTAAAGAAGCCCCTTGAAGAAAATATGCATCAAGATCCCCATCATTATCGTAGTCAAATAAACAAACTCCGGACCCCATTGTTTCTACGTAGTATTTTTCACCCGTACCGCCATGATCATGAATAAAATTCAATAGTTGATTGTCGGCTACATCTTTAAATACAAGTGATTGTGTCCACCCATTGGATAAAAGCCATGTTAATACCATCAAATAACGTATCATCATTATTTAAAATTACAAAAAAAGCCATCCCTTGAGGGACGGCTTTTCTAGTAATGGTTAACGAATTAAGATTCGCTAGAACGAATAACCAATTGAGAAACGCATTGCGTCGCCTAAAACATCATGGCTACTCATAGCTAGGTCAACCGCAATACCAGCCAGACTTACACCGGCGCCATACGACATTGGTGATTGTGGGTTATTCAAATTATTGCATAGGCGAATTCTAGCCATTCCTGCTACTGTATATTCACCGTTTAGTATGAATTCCTGAGCCATATCAGCATATTTTGCAACATTAAACCCCGCAACTAATCCGTTATTTTCATCCCCAAAAGCTTGACCTACAATACCAAAATTAAAGGTCATCGGTAATGACATACTGGGGAATTCATCGTACGTAGATTCTGACGGTATATCTAACGGCTTCACGTCTGGGCCGAAATTCGAAATCATAGCACCAAGTATGATACCATTATACCCTGTATTGAACTGTGTACCAACATCAAAAGCATATCCAGACGCTTTATAATCATCTATTGTTTCACTGATCATTTTGGCAGTAAAACCAATTGTGAATTTCTCAGACAAACTCATTCCATAGCTAATACCAAAGGCAAGATCCGAAGCAGTAAATTTCCCTGCATTTGGATCAAAGGTAAATTCATTATCTACAGTTGACCATCCAGAACCCATGATGTCCCCATAGTTTACATTTATCATAGAAAACCCGATCGTACCACCAGCTAAGGGCATGACAAAGCCGAAATTCATAATTGATGTTTCAACTAGCCATGTATTTACGCCGGCTGATAAACCCATACTTGAACCTGTAATGCCTGCAGGATTATTAAATAATGCTTGGGCGCCGGAACTTTGGGCAGTCATGCCACCTAATGCTGCACTTCGAGCATCATTTTGAATGTTGAGAAATTTGAAATGGACAGATCCAACTTTATCTGCTTCGCCCTCAGCGAATACCATACCTGAAAATGCGACAACCAATAAGAAGGTTGCTGCCCTTTTCACAGCTTTTTTTGAAATAAATGATATTATCATTTTCAATTCTCCTTTTCGATTATCGTATTACAGCTAGTTTACCAGTTTGATTGTCATTGTCTCGTTTAACATGCCAATAGTAAACACCAGTAACAACTTGATTTTGTGTTCGAGATACCAAATTCCAATCTAGGGAATTAGCCCCTGTTGCAATTTTATCTGACTCATAAACCAAGTTCCCTGTCACATCAAATATCCGGACTAC
>CAJXWT010000047.1 GCA_913062595.1 uncultured Fidelibacterota bacterium | reverse complement strand
TACCGTACAATTGAATTGGATTACACATTTTAACATCCAGTATTATTTAGGCGTGGACGGTTTAAGCATACCCATGGTTTTATTAACAGCTCTCTTGTCTTTTATCTGCATCATTTCCAGCTGGAAAATTGATAAACAGCCATTAGGTTACTTTTCTCTTTTTCTCTTATTGGATGCCGGAATGATGGGTGTGTTTTTATCTCTGGATTTCTTCCTCTTTTACATATTCTGGGAAGTCATGCTGCTGCCCATGTATTTTCTCATCGGTATCTGGGGCGGACCACAGCGAATGTATGCTGCCATTAAGTTTTTCCTCTATACCTTATTTGGATCCGTATTTATGCTTCTAGCATTGCTGGCATTGTATTATTACTCCGATCCGCATACATTCAGCCTTATTACACTTATTCATACAGTAGGCAGTATTGATGCCACTATCTGGGGTTTAAGCGTTAAATATCTCATTTGGATGTCCCTGTTTATTGGGTTTGCCATAAAAGTTCCCATTGTTCCCTTTCATACCTGGCTGCCCCTTGCGCATGTGGAGGCGCCCACAGCCATTTCAGTCATCCTTGCGGGTGTATTGTTGAAAATGGGTACCTATGGACTCCTGCGAATCAGTTACCCCTTGCTGCCGGGTGAAGTGGTAAACTTTGCCTATATTCTGGCAGTGCTGGGAGTAATTAACATAATCTGGGGCGCTACCAATGCCATTGCCCAAATTGACATGAAGAAGATGGTTGCCTATTCCTCTGTGAGTCATATGGGCTACGTGCTATTGGGAATGGCTGCTGCCATCAGTGACAGCCCTGCCGGTGCCCAAGCTGGAATGAATGGCGCTCTCATGCAGATGTTTAACCATGGAACCATTACGGCAATGTTGTTTTTGCTGGTTGGCATGCTATATGAAAGAGCTCATCATCGTTGGATAGTATTCCCCAATGATTATGAAAAGCCGGAATTAGCCGGCCAGCAGGGATTTGGCGGATTAGGTGCTAAGGTTCCGGTTTATACAGCTTTTGTGGCCTTTGCATTTTTTGCCGGACTTGGACTGCCAGCCCTTTCAGGCTTTATCAGTGAAGCCATGTGTTTTATTGGCGGCTTCAGTGTTTTCCGCACCTTAACCATTATTGGTACTTTAGGGATTCTGCTGAATGCCATTTACTTTTTACGAGCCTATCAGAGAATCTTCCTGGGACCACTTAATGAAACCTATAAAGATTTAACGGATATCAGCCACCGGGAGCTGTTTACCTTAATTCCATTGGCAGTGCTCATTTTATTCTTAGGGGTCTATCCAGCGCCATTATTGGATATGATCAGCCCGGCAATGGATGGAATCATTAAAATCGTACAATCCGTAATTTAACGGAGACGGAAATGTCGAACCTCAGCAGTCTAACATATTATATTCCCGAACTGATTATTATTTCAGCTATTTTGCTGGTGATCGTATTGGATGTAATTCCTGCTTGTAAGAAATATACCTTCTCTCTATCCCTTGGCGCTATACTATTGGCAAGTGTTTTCCTCTGGCAGAGTTATGGTGAATCTCATGGTTTGTTTATGGGGATGATCAGTATTGACCCTTTTTCTCATTTTTTTAAAATGATATTTTTGCTTAGTACTTTTTCCATTATTCTCATATCCCGTTATGAAAAACAGTTAGACAAAAATTATTCAGCTGAATATAATGCCCTGCTGTTAATCGTTCTTCTGGGCATGTTTCTCATGTCATCCTCAATCAATCTCATCATGATTTATCTCTCCATTGAGTTGGTGAGTATTCCATCGTATATACTGGCAGGAATGCTGAAGAATGATAAAGAATCCAATGAAGCATCGCTGAAATATGTAATTTTCGGCTCCTTTGCTTCCGGCTTAATGTTGTTTGGACTGAGCATCCTCTATGGTATCACCGGCTCAACCGATATTGGAGTAATTACCGCCGCACTGCAAGCCATTGAATACCCTTTAAGCATTTACTTCCCCCTTATTTTAATACTGGTGGGATTTGGCTATAAAATATCCATGGTGCCGTTTCATTTCTGGACACCGGACGTGTATGAAGGCGCACCTACGCCCATTACCGCCTTTTTATCGGTAGCACCAAAGGCAGCCGGATTTGCCATTTTGATTCGTGTATTCTATACCATGTTCACCCTGGATGGCAGCGTAAGCGCCACCTTGCCCCTTACCAATATAAATTGGCCAGCACTCATTGCAGTAGCCTCAGCCATAACCATGACCCTGGGCAACCTGCTGGCAGTTCAGCAGGAAGATGTAAAGAGATTGCTGGCGTATTCCACTATTTCACATGTAGGCTTTATGTTGATGGCATTTGCCATAATCAGCCCTGACGCAGTACGCGCTATCATGCTGTACCTTTTTATTTACCTCTTTATGAATCTCGCCGCCTTTTACATGGCTATATTTGCCTCCAATAAACTTAATGCCCATCATATTAACGATTGGGATGGGTTAAGCAGGAAAAACCCGGTTCTATGTGCCTTCATGGCGCTGACACTCATTTCCCTTACCGGTTTGCCGCCAACGGCTGGGTTTGTAGGAAAATTTTATATCTTTGCTGAGTTATTTAAACATCAACAATTCTACTGGCTGGCTGTGGTTGCCATTTTAAATTCAGTGGTCTCGCTGTACTATTATTTTAAAATTGTCAAAAGTATGTACCTAGTCGATGTAGAAGGTGAGGTAAATAAAATTGAAGCTCACCCGGTTGTAAATTGGTCTATTATTTTATTTTCTTCCCAAAACCTCCTATTTTTTCTTTATTGGGAACCCCTCATCGGTTTTATTGAAAAATCTATAAATCTCTGGAAAGGATAATCTCTGAATGGAAACAAAAGCTCTCAAGGATACCCAAGTCATTATGCATGAGTTGGTTCTCCCTAATGATACCAATTTATTAGGTAATGTACTGGGTGGCAGGGTTATGCATCTTATGGATATGTGTGCCGCCATGTCTGCCTACAAACATGCCCGTACCGCAGTTGTCACCGCCAGTGTAGATCAATTGGATTTTCTGGCCCCGGTAAAAATGGGTGATATCATGATATTAAAATCCTCGGTGAATTATACCGGTAAATCTTCTATGGAAGTGGGGGTGCGGATTGAATCTGAAAATCCGAAAACCGGCGCTATCTACCACACTTCTTCTGCCTACCTGACCTTTGTTTCCTTAAATGACAATGGCAAACCCCAGAGAGTGCCAATGGTAACCCCTGAAACAGATGTGGAAAAACAGCGCTTTGAGGAAGGTAGGGCACGCCATGAAGAGCGTAAACGGAGATTGAGAAAAGATAATAAATGAGTTATAAGAGTAAAATTATAATATGATTGAAAATTATTTGCCTATACTAGTGGTGTTCATTCTAGCTTTTGGATTTGTGTTTATATCTCTGCTTGCCTCCCATTATTTTGGCCCCAGAGTGAAAAATATTGTCAAAGATATGCCCTATGAATCCGGTGTTGATTTAGTGGGAAAAACAAGAGTCCGCATATCCATTAAATATTTTCTGATTGCGCTGATATTTATAATCTTCGATATTGAGATAGTATTTCTTTTCCCCTGGGCGGTTGTTTACCGTGATTTCCTGCCATTTGGAAAATTTATTTTTATTGAAATGGTTGTATTTCTTGCTATCCTCACATTTGGCTACGTTTATGTCTGGAAAAAGGGAGCGCTTGATTGGGATTAACCTACCTAAATTTAAGCTTATTCTTATAAGGCAGATTAAGACATTTGAATAACATGTGTATGGACACACATTAAACTGTACAGACATAAATAACGGAGACAAGATATGCAGCCGGATGATATTAAATCAAACATTTTAACCACCACACTGGAAAGCGCTGTCAATTGGGGCAGAAAACATTCCCTTTGGCCTATGCCTTTTGGTACTGCCTGTTGTGGGATAGAATTTATGGCGGTATTAGCTGCTCGTACAGATATAGCCAGGTTTGGCGCCGAAGCCATACGTTTTTCACCGCGGCAGTCCGATTTACTGATTGTTGCTGGTAGAATTTCAATAAAAATGATGCCGGTCCTGATTCGAATTTATGAACAGATGCCCGAACCAAAATGGGTTATTGCTATGGGCGCTTGCGCATCAACCGGCGGTGTATTTGATACCTATAGTGTCATTCAGGGTGTAGACAAATTTATACCAGTCGATGTTTATGTCCCCGGTTGCCCTCCACGTCCCGAAGGAGTGGTGGAGAGTTTAATTAAACTGCAGAAATTAGTGGAAACAGAAAAATTTTCTGATTATTCGACTACTCGGGGGAAATAAATGCTCCTTCCAAAAATTATTACCAAGGTCCATGATAAGTTCCCGAGTGCCACCCTTGATACCACCCAGTTTGCAGGGGAAGATATCATTCATATTCAAGGGTCCTATAACTTAGATGTTCTAAAATTGTTCAGGGACAATGGATTTAACTTCCTGGCTGATATTACCGCTATAGATAATTTAACGCTGGGCGGTTTTGAGCGCTTTGCTGTGGTTTACCACCTGCTGTCCCACGAAACTGCAGAAAGGGTAACCATAAAAGCATACGTGCCTGAAGATCAACCCGAATTACCATCCGCAGAATCTCTATGGAAAACTGCCGATTGGCAGGAAAGAGAAATATATGACCTTTTTGGGATATCATTTAAAGGCCATCCCAATCTGATCCGCATCATGAACCCGGACGATTTTCAAGGCCATCCATTACGAAAAGATTATCCGCGTTTGGGAAGGAAAGAAAGAGATGATTTTCCGGTGGTTAAACGTGGAATAAATAAAGAGGCTGCACAATAATGGTGCAGGGAGCAGATCAGCCAATGGATACCGAGCGGATGGTTCTCAACTTTGGCCCCCAGCATCCATCTACTCACGGTACTCTGCGTATTATTATGGAACTGGAAGGGGAAACTGTTATCAAGGGCACCCCCGAAATTGGTTATCTCCATTCCGGATTTGAAAAACTGGGCGAATACCTTGATTATAACCAATACATAACTATTACAGACCGCATGAATTATCTGTCCCCGCTCTGTAACAATGTAGCTTATGCTTTGACAGCAGAAAAACTCATGGGGCTTGAAGTTTCTAAACGTACAGAATATATTCGTGTACTAATGTGCGAACTGAGCAGAATTGCTGATCATATTTTGAATGTGGGAATGCTGGCAGTGGACTTGGGAGCCCTGACTGCTTTTCTGTACGGATTTCGGCTCAGGGAAGATATTTATGACCTGTTTGAGATAGCAACAGGTACGCGGCTTACAACCAGCTATACTTTGGTTGGAGGTTTAATGCGGGATATTCCGGACAAATTTGATGAAGCCGTTATCAAAGTTCTTGATAATGTGGATGTGGTTGCCCGGGATATTGAGACCCTTTTAAATAAAAATCGTATCTGGCAGGATCGGACCAAGGATATCGGAATAATATCAAAAGAAGATGCCATATCTTACGGACTCTCGGGACCCATGGCACGGGCATCGGGTATTGATTGGGATATTCGTGTGCAAGAGCCATATTCCAGGTATGAGGAATTCGATTTTGATGTGGCCATTGCATTAAATGGAGATGTATTTGACAGATATTTGGTTAGAATGGAGGAAATGCGTCAATCTGTGAAAATCTGCCGCCAAGCTTTGGATAAAATGCCTGCAGGCGATGTTATGGTTGATCCGGATTTAGGTTTTAGTCTTCCCCCAAAAGATGAGGTTTATAATTCAATAGAAGGATTGATATATCATTTTGAGATTACTATGCGTAATAGAGGAATGACACCACCCATTGGAGAGGCCTATGTAGCTACGGAATCTCCCAATGGAGAGCTTGGTTTTTACATTGTTTCCGATGGAGGCAGGGTGCCCTACAGGGTCCGCACACGTCCGCCGTCACTGATGAATTATTCAATTTTTCCCAAACTGATTGAGGGACATATGCTATCCGATGCACCGGCAATTATCGGGAGCACGAACGTTATCGCAGGAGAATTGGATCGTTGAACACCATGGCCACTCCCCAAGAAAAGTTTATTTTTGCCAATCCGGATAAAGTGGATAGAATATTTTCCCAATATCCGGATAAGAAATCAGCCACATTATCTCTACTGCATTTAGCGCAGGCGCAGGAAGGATATATTTCTGGGAGCGTCATTGATACCATTGCTGACTTGGTAGAATGTCACCCTGCAATTGTCATGGATTGTGTTTCCTTTTATAGTATGTTCTTTACTAAACCTCAAGGCCGCCATAAAATTCAAGTTTGCCAAACACTTTCCTGCAGCGTTAATGGAGCTGATGCGTTAGTTGATCATGTAACCAATAAATTTAGTATCAAACCCGGTGAAACGACCGATGATAGACGGTTTACACTCATGAAAGTAGAATGTCTTGGCTCCTGCGGCACAGCGCCGGTAGTACAGATCAATAACGATTATCATGAGGGGTTAACCAATGAAAGGTTTGATGAATTGCTGGAGTCTCTGCCATGAACGCTTTTAAACCTGTCCTGACGGAACATATTCATCAGAAAGACTGTCATACACTCCCCTTTTACAAAAGTGTCGGTGGATATAAGGCTTTAGAAAAAGTGCTTGCTATGCAACCTGACGCTGTTATTCAGGAAGTGAAAGAGTCCAACCTGCGCGGCAGGGGTGGCGCTGGATTTTCCACCGGGGTGAAATGGGGCTTTATTCCCAAAGATAGTGATCAACCAAAATACCTGATTAACAATGCCGATGAAAGTGAACCGGGTACTTTTAAGGATAGACTATTGATGAATAAAACTCCTCATCAGATGTTGGAAGGGATGATTATTGCATCCTATGCTATTAACTGCAATACAGCCTTCATTTACATACGGGGAGAATTCTATAAAGAATATCAGTTGTTGAAGGAAACATTAGCTGAAGCATATCAAGCCAACCTATTAGGCCAGGGGATTCTTGGCTCAGATTACAATCTGGAGGTTGTTATTCATCGCGGCGCTGGAGCTTATATTTGCGGTGAAGAGACGGGATTGATTGAATCCCTGGAAGGTAAACGGGGCTGGCCAAGAATAAAACCACCCTTTCCTGCCATCGAAGGTTATTTGCACTGTCCAACGGTGGTAAATAATGTTGAAACCCTTGCCTGTCTTCCCCATATCATTAATCACGGAGCTGACTGGTTTAAATCTATCGGATCCGAAAAAGGTCCCGGACCGAGACTTTTCTGTGTATCAGGCACGGTAAACAATCCCGGAGTTTTTGAAGAACCTATGGGCATCTCCCTTAAAGAATTGATTTTTGACAGAGCTGGTGGTATTCCAGAGAATAAGCAATTAAAAGCTGTTTTTCCCGGCGGATCATCATCGGCAATTCTCACTGCGGAGGAAGCATTGGACGTAAAAATGGATTTTGAGGACCTGGTAGAAAAAAAGAGCATGCTGGGTTCCGCAGGAGTCATTGTTATGGATGAAACCGTGGATATGGTGCAGGCATGCCTCAATATCGCCCGATTCTACGCCCATGAATCTTGTGGACAATGTACCCCCTGCCGGGAAGGAACTGCCTGGCTTGTAAAAATGCTTACTCGTATAGTCAATGGGCAGGGTAAGCCGGATGATATTGATATGCTGTATGAGATCACGGATAACATAGGCGGTCGCATTGATTTTTCAAAAGGCAGTTTTGGAAAGACGATTTGCCCCTTTGGAGAAGCAGTAGCCTGGCCCGTTCGCAGTTTTGTAGAAAAATTTGAAAATGAATTCCGTAGCTATATACAGCAGGTGGAGGCAGTCGCATAATGCCACTTTTGAAAATTGATGATTTAGAGATAGAGGTAAAAAATGGTACGACTGTTTTGGAGGCTGCGTTAGAGAATGGGATTGATATTCCCTATTATTGCTACCATCCAGCCCTGGAAATCGTAGGAAGCTGCCGGATGTGCCTGGTACAGGTAGAAGGGATGCCTAAACTGCAGGTATCATGCAACACGTTTGTTGGAGAAGTTCCCCCGGAGCGGAAAGTTGACGGCAATTTTGATATGGTAGTGCAGACACAGAACGACCTTGTTATACAGGAAAGAAAAAACATACTTGAATTTCTTCTTTTAAACCATCCCCTTGATTGTCCTGTATGCGACCAGGCTGGAGAATGTTATCTTCAGGACTACTCCTTCAAATTTGGAAACGCCCATAGTAGATTCGATGAGGATAAAAGAGTACGTCCCAATGAATATCTGGGGTCGCAAATTGTCATTAACCACAACCGCTGTATCTTATGCAGTCGTTGTACACGTTTCACTCGCGAAATCTCGGGAACCAGTGAATTATTTGTGGATGAACGTGGTTACAGCTCAAAAATAGCAGCACTGGAAGATCGGCCGCTTAATAATCTTTTAGCCGGTAATGTGGCGGATATTTGTCCGGTAGGTGCACTTTTAAGTACAGACTATGTTCACAAGAATCGCATCTGGAACCTGCAAAAAAAGTCTTCTGTATGCCAGGATTGCAGTGTGGGCTGCAACATTGATGCCTTCTATCAGAAGCGGAAAATATTCCGATTAAATCCCAGGGAGAACCAGGATGTAAATGGTTACTTTATGTGTGATATAGGCCGCTATGGATTCCACCGATTTGAAGATTTAGAACGGGTAACTCGACCCCTGTTCAAATCTAATGGAATATTCAGTGAAATAAGCTGGGATACAGCAATTGAAAAGATAGGTGATAAGTTTAATGGCGCTGAAGAAAAAGTTGCGGGTGTTTTATCTCCTTTTCACACCAATGAAACAAATTTTATGCTTGGGCGCCTCATAAAAGGAATTATTGGAACCTTCCCTCACATTGAAGACGAAGAGATAACGTACCCATCCGGCTTCCGAATTAGTAGCGACCGCTCCCCTAATAAGCGGGGTATGCATGATGTTTGTCCATCAATTGTGGATGATCTTGCTTCGGAAATCAATGATAAGGAAATCCGGGTGATATATATACTCGATAACGAGATCGATAAAGAAATAGATGAAACCTGGAATAAAATATTAACGAAAATGGATTTTATCGTCGTTCAGGCTTACGCTATGACGAGGTTGGCGAAATCCGCACACCTTATACTTCCTGGGCTTGCCCCTTTTGAACGGGAGGGAACGATCACTAATGATCAAGGCCGTGTTCAATGGCTGCGGTCTGTGTTACCCAATAATGGAGAATCCCGCCCTGATTGGGAAATTCTGAATTTACTATATAAAACCGGTGAGCGTTTTTCTGATATCAATGAGCTAATGAAAGGGATGGGGGAACAGTTTCCATCTTATTCTGGCATGACTTTTTTTAAATTGGGAGACCAGGGACTTCCGCTAAATGGAAACTTAAAAACTTAATGGACTTTTTGGCCTTATTAATAATTTGTGTAAAGGTTTTATTAGTGTTCGCAGCAACAATGCTTACAGTTTTGCTCATGATTTATGCCGAAAGACGAATCTCTGCTTTTATTCAGGGGAGATTAGGACCAAACAGAGTCGGTCCCCATGGACTTTTACAGCCCATAGCTGATGGAATAAAATTCCTCATGAAGGAGGATATTATACCGGCGGGTGTAGATAAACCAATTTACCTGCTTGCTCCGGCAATGCTGCTTATTCCAGCCTTAATGACCTTTGCAGTCATACCATTTGGTTCTGATATTACACTTTTTGGCAGAAATATTCCCCTGCAAGTTGCTGATGTGAATGTGGGTATCCTGTATATCCTCGCTTTGACAAGTATTGGCGTTTATGGCCTTGTATTGGCTGGCTGGGCTTCTAACAGTAAGTACCCCTTAATTGGAGGGCTCCGTTCATCCGCACAACTCATTAGTTATGAATTAACTATGGGTCTTGCTATTGTAAGTATCGTTCTTTTATCGGGCTCATTAAGGCTAAATGATATCATTAGTCAGCAGCAGGGGCATTTCCTCTCTTGGAACGTTTTTAAACAGCCGCTTGCATTTCTTATTTTTTTAATTGCCGTTTATGCAGAAACCAATCGGCTGCCCTTTGATCTTACCGAAGCTGAACAAGAATTGGTTGGGGGGTACCATACTGAATACAGCAGCATGAAATTCGCCATGTTTTACATGGCTGAGTATGCCAACATGATTACTGCAGCGGCATTAACGGTCACACTCTTTTTTGGTGGATGGGATCTGCCATTTTTAAATGAAACCTCAATGGGCATGTTAGGCGTTGTTCTTTCCGTTGCAGCATTTATTTTGAAAACTGCATTTTTTCTGTTTCTCTTCATTTGGGTTCGATGGACTTTCCCGCGCTTCCGTTATGATCAGTTAATGAATCTGGGATGGAAAGTCATGCTTCCATTGGCGCTATTCAATATATTTATCACGGCTGGTTATCTCGCCCTGACTATTTAGAAATAATGGCAACAATCATTAAGTCGTATGAACCTACTTTCTGGGATAAACTTTATATCCCAGCCTTAGTACAAGGGCTTTTAGTCACCTTCAAACATTTATTGAGAAAGAAGGTAACCATTCAATACCCTGAAGAAAAGCTTATTCCGCCAGAAGGATATCGTGGTCTTCATCGGTTGAACAAAGATGCAAATGGCCGAATTAAGTGTGTCGCATGTGATATGTGTTCGGCAGCTTGTCCTGCTGATTGTATAGATATTATCCCCGGGTCTTCTCCCTGGGATGATGGAAAGGAGCGTTATCCAGTAAGTTTTGAGATTGACCTTCTGAAATGTATATTCTGTGGTTTTTGTGAAATGGCATGCCCTGAAGAAGCGATCGAATTAACAGAAATTTATGATTTTTCAGATTATACTCGGGAAAAACTGATTATTGATAAAGATGGACTGCTTGATGTTTATGATAAAACAAAAGATAAAAATTATTATTCTAATTCACAGAATCTTACAATAAAAGAATAGAATTGATCCCAGATTAGTTACTAATTGATGACATTCCTTTTTTATTTTGTAGCCTGCCTCACTATAATTTCAGCTTTATTTGTAGTGTTAAACCGCAATCCTGTGTATAGTGCTGTGATGCTTGTCCTTTGCTTCTTTTCAATAGCCACCCTTTATCTATTATTAGAGGCGTATTTTGTAGCTGTTCTTGAAATTATAATTTATGCGGGTGCTATTATGGTTTTGTTTCTATTTGTAATCATGCTTTTAGATTTAGGCAGAGAAGCTGCCTTACCGAAATTGAAAAAACTTGATAAGGCTCTTTCCCTATTTCTGGTAGTAATTATATTCTTAGGTATTCTCACTTTAACTATATGGTCAGGTGGAGACCTCCATCAAACTTTAAATCCCAGTTCAGTAGGAGATATCAAAGCCGTAGGGAAGGCACTTTTTACAGATTATCTACTGCCCTTTGAAGTTGCTTCGCTGCTACTCCTGGTTGCCTTAATCGGCACGGTTTATTTAGCTAAAAGGAGAGTGAAGTGATCGTACCAGTTGAACATGTTGTTATTCTTTCCCTGCTGCTTTTCTTGATTGGAATTATGGGTGTTTTGTTTAGAAGGAATGCTATTATTATTTTTATGTCCATTGAGTTGATGCTCAATGCTGTTAATCTGTGTTTAATTGGCTTTTCTCGCTATCACCAAAGTGTTGACGGACAAGTCTTTGTTTTTCTGGTCATGACCCTCGCAGCAGCAGAGGTGTCGGTTGGATTGGCTATCATTGTTGCTTTATACAGGAACCGTCAAACCATCAATATTGATGAAATCAATTTGATGCGGGGATAGAAGTGAATTATAATTTTACTTTAAAGATATTGTTGAATAGCAGTAGAAAGATTTTTAATCAGACAACAGTCATTTTTCCATGTTGAGTCACATCAGCTTGCTAAGATAAAACAGAACAGATGGATACCATCATATCTATAAAACCATTACTGGCAGTATTAGTCTCTACGATAGGAGCCCTGCTCATCATTTCCGCCGGGAAAAACCCCAATCTCAGAGAGTCCTGGTCTATTATTGCAGGTGTATTGAAGCTGGGCATTGTCTTATCCATGGTGCCGACAGTGGTTTACGATAAGAAGGTAATTGAATATACCCTGTTCAAGTTGCTGCCCGGTATTGATATCAGTTTCAGAGTTGATGCTTTTGGTCTGCTGTTCGCCCTGGGAGCTGCACTGCTCTGGATTGCTACATCCTTTTATTCAATTGGGTATATGCGTTCAACCAATGAGAAGTTCCAGACCCGCTATTTTGCCTGTTTTGCCGTATCCCTGTCCACTACAATTGGTGTGGCTTTTTCTGCGAACCTTTTTACAATGTTTCTGTTCTATGAGGGCTTAACCATTATCACTTATCCTCTGGTGGCCCACAAGGACACCCTGGAGGCTAAAATGGGGGGTAGGAAATACATCATTTACCTGCTGGGAGCCGCTAAAGCCTTTTTAGTCGCAGCTATCATTCTCACTTATAATCTGGCAGGGACACTGGAGTTTTCAAAGGATGGGATTTTTCCGGCAATTGTTCAGTCAGCCCAGCCGGAACTGCTGTATCTAATCTTCGTCTTGTTCCTATTTGGATTTGCCAAATGTGCTATCATGCCCTTCCATAGCTGGCTTCCTGCTGCAATGGTAGCCCCCACACCCGTGAGTGCGCTGCTGCATGCAGTTGCCGTAGTGAAGACGGGGGTTTTTTCTGTCCTGCGTATTATTTTCTTTGTTTTTGGATCCAACTTAATGATGGATATTGGTGTGGATGTTTTTGCCATCAGCTTAGCGTCATTTACCATTATTACAGCCTCACTTATTGCCTTGAGCAAGGATAATCTGAAAGCACGGCTGGCATTTTCAACCATCAGCCAGCTTTCCTACATTATCCTGGGGGCGGCACTGCTGACCCCCAGCGCAATGGTAGGTGGTATTATTCATATTACCAATCACGCCTTTTCAAAGATTACCCTGTTTTTCTGTGCTGGTTCAATATATGCTTCCTCCCATAAGACCGAGGTCAGTCAGTTAAACGGCATAGCCAAAAAAATGCCCTGGACTATGGCCGCCTTTACGATTGCCACATTAAGTATGATAGGAGTCCCTCCCGTTTGCGGCTTTATTACAAAATGGTATTTGGTTATTGGGGCAATGGAAAGGCATAGTATCGCAGTCCTGGCTGTGCTCTTGGCAAGCTCGTTTCTTAATGCGGCTTACTTTGTCCCCATAGTGTATAAAGCCTATTTTGGCAGAGAAAATCCAGGAGAAGAGCATGAAGCTGAAGATACTCACGATAACCAAAACAAGGAAATTCCCTTTATAGTGGTTCCGCTTAGTTTGACAGCCATTGTCAGTGTTGTTCTGGGTTTGTATCCCGATTTTATTGTCCAATTGGCTGAGAGTATTGTGCGATGAAATTAGTGAATATGATAGAAACTCTCCGGACAAAAACAGTAAAGAAAATTGCTTATGGAATCTTGGTTTTACTGGTTATGGTGGATTTTATCATTCCCCGCCATGAAGTTCACTTTTTTGGCGATAAAATCCCTGGATTCTGGTCGCTCTTTGGTTTTAGCGCCTGTGTAGTGATTATAATTGTATCCAAATGGTTAGGCAAGAATGGCCTTATGAAGGATGAAGATTATTATGATTAATGATTTTATTCATCCAGCTGTTTTTTACCTTTTAGGAGGACTCCTTATTCCGCTGCTCCGGGGAAAAGTGAAGCAGGGCTATATGCTGCTCCTGGTTGTAGCGGCTTTTCTTGCTGTTGTAATTATGCCCCAGGGAACATATGGAGTGTATGAGTTCCTGAACTGGAAATTGACTTTTGGTAATGTAGATAAATTGAGTAAGGTCTTCGCTTACATTTTCACAATCATGGGAGTAATAGGAGTCATTTATTCGCTCCATGTTCAAAATGATGGTGAACATCTTGCTGCATTCTATTATGTGGGTGGTTCCCTGGGAGTGACTTTTGCCGGAGATTTTTTAACTTTATTCTTATTTTGGGAGATCATGGCTTTTTCTTCAGTATTTCTGGTTTGGTATCGAAAAATACCTGCTTCTGTTGCTTCGGGATTTAGGTACCTGTTATGGCACGTTGCCGGTGGACTGATATTGTTAGCAGGGATTATATTATATTATTCAATAAGCGGCGACCTGACCATCAGGCATCTGCCCTTCCATGGGTGGTGGCCGGGAGACATAGAGGGCATGGCCTTATTCCTTATTTTGTTGGGGTTTATTTTTAATGCGGGTGTTCCTCCCTTTGGCGCCTGGCTTCCGGATGCTTACCCTGCCGCTACTGTCACAGGTGCCGTATTCATGAGCGCTTATACTACCAAGACTGCAGTCTATGCCTTGATCCGTGTCTGTGCCGGCTCAGAGATTCTCATTATTCTGGGCGTAGTTATGGCAATTTATGGCGTGGTATATGCAGTATTGGAGAATGATGCCCGCAGGCTGTTAGCTTACCACATTATCAGTCAGGTGGGCTATATGGTTGCTGGCGTCGGCTTAGGCACCCAAATGGCTATTAACGGAGTTACAGCACATGCCTTTTGCCACATTCTCTATAAATCTCTGCTCTTTATGGGAATAAGTTCGGTGCTCTACGTAACGGGAACCGCAAAGCTGACTGAATTGGGTGGCCTCTATAAGACCATGCCTCGGACCATGATCTACACCATTATCGGTGGGCTGTCCATATCCGCCTTTCCTCTTTTCAGCGGTTTTGTGAGTAAATCCATGACAGTGACAGCTTTTGGTGAAGAGCATCTTATGTGGGCTTTTATCGCACTAATGCTTGCTTCAGCAGGAACCTTTCTGCATACCGGCTTGAAAGTGCCTTATTTTATCTGGTTCGGCAAAGACCGGGGAATAAAGGCTCAAGAACCACCCCGGAATATGGAGATTGCCATGATCATAGGATCAATTTTCTGTATCGGTTTGGGTATCTTTTATCAACCTCTTTATGCCCTGCTTCCTTACCCGGTTCATTTTGCTCCTTATACTGCCTATCATACCTGGGAAACCCTGCAGATCCTGCTCTTTACACAGTTAGGGTTTTTCCTGCTTTTGAAAAAACTCTGGTGTGAAAATACCATTAGTTTAGATACAGATTGGTTCCCCAGGAAAGGAGCAAAGGGCTTAATGTGGTTTAGCAATAAGCCGCTGGCAAATACAGAAACCAATTTTATCGGTGAAGTGTACGAATTTATTATTCAGAAACCAATAATGAAAGTTGCCCAGCTTATGCAAACGATAGATACAGTTATTGTTGATGGAACTGTCCATAATTTGGGCAGGTTTACCATAGCCTGGAGCAGGATGATTCTCCTGTTTCAGAGCGGCCAGATCCATCACTATGCAATGTTTATGACAGCGGGGGTAGTAGCGCTGATAGTAATGATCGTTAGGTTATTTTAGAGGGTCGGATTTTGGAAGGTATTTTGCTAAACGAACTTTCTTACCCGGTGTTGACAGTAATCACGTTCCTGCCATTGGCAGGGGCGCTGATGATTCTGCTGCTTAGAAACACCGCCCAGATCAAATGGCTGGCGCTGGCAACCACTATTGCTACATTTATTGCTTCCCTGCCTGTGTACAAATATTTTGATAAGACGACTCACCTGATGCAGTTTGTTGAAACCCACTCCTGGATTCCTGTTTGGAATATCAACTACCGGGTTGGAATCGATGGAATCAGTGTTCTATTCCTATTTTTGGCTGGAATATTAAGTATTCTGTGCGTCACTGTTTCCTGGAAGGCAATTCAGACCAAAACAAAAGAATTTTACATATCTCTTTTGGTAATGGAAACAGCCATGATGGGAATTTTTGTTTCTCTGAATGTCTTTCTTTTTTATCTATTCTGGGAACTCACCCTCATACCCATGTTTCTGCTGATTGGTGTATGGGGAGGCCCCAAACGGGTATATGCTGCTGTTAAATTTATCCTTTTTATGCTGGCTGGCAGCGTTTTTATGCTGGTGGGGATCATTGTACTTTACTATGCCGGTGGCAGGACATTTGATATAATAGAGCTTTCCAAGATTAGTTACCCTGCAGGATTACAATTTTGGCTGTTCCTCGCCTTTTTTGCCGCATTTGCGGTGAAGATGCCCATGTTCCCCATTCACACCTGGTTACCGGATGCCCATACAGAAGCTCCCACAGCCGGGAGTGTGCTTCTGGCGGGTATTCTGCTTAAGATGGGAGCATACGGTTTTCTGAGGTTTTCTTTCCCTATGTTTCCCCATGCAGTCCAGATGCTTTTTATTCCGCTGCTTATTCTGTCTGTGACTGCCATTATTTACGGGGCTTATGTCACGCTGATGCAGAATGATTTAAAAAGGTTGATCGCCTATTCCAGCGTCAGTCATATGGGCTTTATAACCCTGGGCATTTTTACATTGAACCAAGCTGGTATTGAAGGGGGTATTCTTCAGATGATCAATCATGGTGTGATTACCGGGGCTCTCTTCTTGTGTGTCGGCATGATCTATGAGAGAACCCACTCCAGGATGATAAAAGATTACGGAGGACTTTTTAAGACTGTGCCTGTATTCACGGTATTTTTTGCAATATTCACACTTGCTGCAATTGGCTTTCCGGGTATGAACGCCTTCGTGGGTGAGTTTCTTATTATCAGCGGCGCCTTCAAAGCCAATATGGTTATTGCGGCTTTTT
Source organism: uncultured Fidelibacterota bacterium (assembly GCA_913062595.1). Lineage (GTDB taxonomy): Bacteria > Fidelibacterota > Marinisomatia > Marinisomatales > TCS55. Next base: position 1,712 of record CAJXWT010000047.1, on the reverse strand, counting down.
CCATCCTGGGAGTGATACTTGGTGCAATCTATATGGTTTGGTTGTATTACCGTGTTGCCCTGAATGAAATAAATTCCACTACCAAATCCCGTCTCTTCGATCTAGATCTAAGGGAAATTGCAACTCTTGTTCCTCTGGTTGTCCTTGTATTCCTAATAGGTGTTCAGCCAAATATCCTGTTAAGCTATATGCATGTATCAGTAGAGCATCTCCTTGAACAAGTCCACACAACTGTCGTCAGTGACACCAATCCATTGTATGACTCGGCAATTGGTATCGCACAATATATTAGGGAATTATTCGTATGGATTTAAGCCTATATTTTACATCTGCTGACTTAGCCGGAATTACCCCGGAAATAATTTTAACCATAACAGCCTTACTAGTTCTAACCCTGGATATGACACGAATCACCCGTCCTGGATTAAATCTGTTGGTAGCAATCATTGGTTTAATAACTGCCGGATATGTTATAGTCCAAAGTGGGGGAGGTGAGAGAAGCCTCTTTGGGGGGATGCTGCTGCTAAACAAGTTTACTCTATTCCTGGATATTCTTTATCTTTCTGTGGGACTGGCAACACTTGTTTTCTCACAGGGTTATCTGGAGAAACGTGGAGGTGAAACCCAGGGAGAATACCCGGCGCTCATCCTTTTTGCAGTGATTGGGATGATGCTCATGACTCGAGCCAATGATCTGGTAATGGTATTTCTTGGTTTGGAACTGCTCTCGCTATCCCTCTATGTTTTAGTAGGGTTTCTCCGTCATAGCCTCCTGAGTAATGAGGCAGGTTTGAAGTACCTTTTACTGGGTGCTTTTTCCACTGGGTTTTTCCTATTTGGCGCAACTCTCATTTACGGCACAACTGGAAGTACAAATTTTAACAATATCGCATCAGCAATCTCATTAGGAGCGATTCTTTCTAATGGATATCTTTCTCTGGGAATCGGGTTGTTACTAATTGGTTTTGCATTCAAGGTAGCCCTGGTGCCATTTCACATGTGGTCTCCAGATGTTTACCAGGGAGCGCCTACCACAGTAACAGCCTTTCTTTGCACAGCACCCAAGGCTGCCGGATTCGGTGCATTATTGAAGGTTTTGATTATTGCCTTTCCAGAAGTTTATTCACAATGGCAAAATATTTTCTGGATTTTGGCTGCATTGACCATGTCCGTTGGCAATATCTCTGCCTTGATGCAATCCAATGTGAAAAGGATGCTGGCTTTTTCAAGCATTTCCCATGCTGGGTATCTGGTTTTAGGAGTGATGGTGTTGGATAGTGTTGGACTTTCAGCCGTACTTTTTTACCTGGTTATTTACTCAGTTATGAATCTTGGCTCCTTTGCCATAATAGCGGCGGTAGAAAAAGAAGAGAGTGGTCTAGGATTAGAAGATTACCGTGGACTAGCTACCAGGCACCCGTGGCTGGCAGCCGCTATGACACTATTCATGATTTCCATGGCTGGATTTCCACCCACTGCAGGATTTATCGCAAAATACGGACTATTCTCCGCAGCAGTAGCCAATGGGTACATCTGGCTGGTTGTGATTGCCGTAATTAATACTTTGGTATCGGTGTATTACTATATCCGTCTGATTGTGAATATGTATATGGAAGAAGAAGGGAAAGCGTTGGATCCTGTGTCTACTATGCCGGCAAGGATGCTAATTGGAATCTTAGCCATATTTGTTATTATATTCGGGGTTAGATCGG
>CAJXWT010000046.1 GCA_913062595.1 uncultured Fidelibacterota bacterium | reverse complement strand
ACCAAGGCAGCAATCCGTGCATCTTTATCCGTGGCGCAGGCCATGGTGCGCTGTGCCGGATATCCCGTCCCATCACTTATTCTTTAAGCGGTTGAATATCGCCACTGTGTGGTTATTACGTGCAACCATAATTCGGTCTTGATTGTTGGGGGTGTTTATTTTTTTCATCTGACGAATTTCTCCATTTACAATAAACCCACTTGTCTGAAAATGCAGGGGAGTGAACGACCCTTGACCGTCACCAAGAAAAGCCTCTCCATAACTCGCATCATATCTGCCTAAATCTGGTGGTACGCCACTAAAATTCCCCCCGGTGAGCAAGTCCTGAAATCCATCATTATTAATATCATCAATTAATAATGAATAAATGGGTGAGAATTGAGCTTCAATAGGAAGTATTTTTTTGGTGAATGTTTCATTACCATTATTTATCAACACCACCGAAGCAAATTCAGCCACTTGCCTTAAGATAGCGCTTTGCAGCTGGTCGCTGGTAAAAATATCATCAATCGCTTCACCTGCAAAATCAGCATATGTAGGATATTTTGTCTGGAGGAAAGGGATATTTTCAATCATCAGGTCCCGGGATACTAAAGGATAAGCTTTAGAACCGTTATAATAAGTCAGTATTTGTTCCAGTTTATTATTACCGGAGAAATCATCAATAAATAATTGTATGGGTTTTTCCTCTGAAGCCTTGAGAAAGGAGTTTAAACCAAGATTGCCAACTACTAAGTCTACAAATCCGTCTTCATTAAAGTCTCCCGTGGATACTGTATTCCACCACCCCTGTGTATTCTTCAGCCCATATTTTTCCGTGACTTCCATCAATTTGCCAGCATAATTGTAAAATATCCGGATAGGCATCCACTCACCTACCACTACAAGGTCTTGGTGAGAATCGCTGTTTAAATCGATCCAGATTGCGTCCGTAACCATACCGCACCTGGATATATCCGGGGCATTGGTCGACGTTTCATCCGTGAAATTTCCGGCACCGTCATTGAACAACAGATAACTTTGTGGTATGACACCGTATTCCCGGGGCACCGAGCGGCTGCCTACAAATAAATCAAGATCCCCATCCTGATCAATATCAGCGGGTTTAACACAGGCGCTGTTAGCATATATGTCTGGTAAAGCTGATTGTGATTTGACAAACCTGCCATTACCAACCCCAAAGTATAGGCAATCTTTTAACGGCTCCATTTTGGCAAAAAACTCATTACCTCCCTTGGCAACATAAAGATCAGGAAATTCATCGTTGTTAGCATTAAAAAAGGCAGCATCTACGCCCTCCCCGTGGCTGTCCCAAATAAACACTGAATCAATAACTGTCTTAAACTCACCCCAATCATTTTGTAAATAAATTGCACCCGGTTGATGCTTCCCGCCGCCTAGATATACATCAACTAAACCATCGTTATTAACATCCGCAACATCAAAAGCTGGGCCCTCCATTGATAGAAAATGGGGAATAAATGGCTCACGGTTGTACTCAATGAATGTATTTTCCTGGTGTTTATAATCAATGTGTGATATTTCTGAAACATCCTGAAACATCCTGTCAGTTTTTATTTTGGTTTCATATGGATAGCTAGCCGTGGCGTTCCTTTGATATAAACGTATCCTTTGATTGGCTTTTATATTAAATAATAACTGGTGTTCGCCCGTGGACCAAATCACTCTTAAGGAATCAATCGTTTTTGCATTACCCAAGCCAAAATTAAGAACCGGTTCCACAGCCGATTGAAATCCCCTGGTTGCCATTAACTCCTGAAAAAACGTTTTTTCATTAGTGTATATCAATACCTTGGAACCAATTCCATGAGTGTTCAAACCTTTGCCTATCAACTGTATTTTTATATAATTATTGTTATCTAATGAATCAGGGTTATCTAAATAAATAAGGTTTTTATATATAGCGGCAGGTCCGTTGGTATTATTTACTACCAGATCCATACCGCCATCATTATTAAAATCTGCATATGCCGCCCCGCTTGAAAATCCCGGATCGGCAAGCCCCCATTCTTTGGCACGATTTATGTAAGACAGGTCACCCTGTGATTGAAAGATATAATTCGGCAGCGGAACGCTTGGTGCATATTGAAGAATTTCCGCAAGCTTATCACTGTCTATTGGAGCGGGTATGGATTGAAATTTTCGTGAATTTAATTCCAATTGAACCTCGTTTTTCTTTATATGGTCTAGGTAATCTAAATCGTTTGGTCGCCTATAAATCCCGTTACTGACAAACAGATCTTTATGACCGTCATTATCCAAGTCTACAAAAAGTGGCGCCCAGCTCCAGTCAGTCGCATGAATGCCGGCAAGTTGACCAATTTCACTAAACAGATTAAAGGCGGTGTTTGTCCCGGGAATAAGTTTTAATGCGTTACCCCGATTCAGAAGCAATGTATTTCGGCGATATTGAAAATGATAGCCAAATCGTTGTTTTACATAATCAATATTAAATGGATCAGCAAACACCGATGATTTTCGAATGTCTTCCCGTTCCGGCATCATATCCACAACAACAACATCCAATAAACCATCATTATTCATATCAGCCAAGTCATTGCCCATAGAGGCTCTGCTCGTATGCCCAACTGATGATCTTAATGCTTCTGAAAAGGTACCGTTTCCATTATTGTAATACAGGTAATCGTCTTCATGAAAATCATTTGAAACATAGATATCAGGGTATCCATCCCAATTAATGTCTCCTATGGCTACACCTAATCCATAACCCAAAATGCTTTCATAAATCCCTGATTCTGCAGTTGCATCTACAAAGTGACCATTATCATTTCTATAAAGCTTGTCTCCAGCTTCCATGTCTCTTTTATTCCGTAGTTCTATGTGACCATAGGTGCCCTTTGAATGGATGGAGTGGTTCAACAGAAACATATCCAGATCATTATCCAAATCATAGTCAAAGAAAGCTGCTTGCCTGGAAAGCCCTTTAAAATCAAGGCCATATTCTGTAGCCCTTTCAGTAAAGGTGAGGTCGCCATTATTGATGAAAAGAAGGTTCGCTCCCTGTTTATCAAATAAGTTGGAATAACAAACATAGATATCAAGAAACCCATCTCCGTTCAAATCGGCCATTGTTACACCCGTGGTCCATCCCTCCATACCGCCATCGACACCGGCTTCTTGAGTAATATCCTCAAAATGAAAATCGCCTTTATTCAAGTACAGATGATTGGTATACATGTTTGAGGTAAAATATATATCGGCTAACCCATCATTGTTAATATCCCCGACCGCTACACCGCCGCCATCATAAAAATAGAGGTAGTTGATACTATTGAATAATCCTTCTTCATCAACATTGTTTTCAAAAGTGATGTTTGTTACCGTTGGTGAAAGACTAATAAATAATCGCTCAATGGGTTCAGGTTTACTACATACCTGCAATAAAAAAACAATTCCTAGCATTATGAAGAAAAGAAAGTACCTGATAATAATAATCGTCTTGTTTATTTGGATGTCTGGCGGAGAAACTGTTTAAATGTCTCCGTTTTAATCTGCCTGGTGTTATACGTGCTCATATAATCTTTAAAATCCTTGTTTTCAGGGTATGCATCATCTGGGCCATAAGGATAGGCTGTCATGCCATGGAAAGGTAAAGGTTCAACCGTCTGTCCGTGAGCAGTGTTCAAATCGCCGTCTTTCAACCAGCCATCATTATAAAATAAAAAATCCCTACGCCAGTTTTCAGGTAAGTCCGGCAGATCAGCAGCTATAAACTCTAGTGAAATTTCATCACCAGCATTCATAATTACATATTTACTGTCTGATTCCAGTAATAACGGTAATACATCACCATATCTCGTGTACGTACCAGTGAGATCACGCCATTTCTGACCCGTAGTTATATCGTAATAGTCCGGGATGTGCGGACTGCTGAAATCTTTCCGGGAAACCGTGGAAAAACCGCGGTAGTGAAGATCTGCTGAAGTAGGCTGTAGACCGACCACTGCAAGATCATTGTTGGTCACATCGGTGGCTATAAAAATATGATCCCAATAAATTTGCATATTTGTACGGATACGAATTCTATAATCAGCTGATATAAATCTCTCAGTGAGATCAACAATCATAGTTTTATTTTTCCCTTTTGGGAAACCAAGATTTTCAATCACTGTTTCCCAGTTTCCGTCTTGATTTACTACCTGCAGCTGGGGAAAGATGAGACTGGTTACACTGGCTTGGGATATGTTCACATTGATACTGGCATCTGTGGGGAACAACCAGCCCTGCAGGAACAAAAAGATCGAATCGGCATGGTCGAGGTCGCCAAAATCCAAAATCAGATCGTGCAGTTCTGTAATTCCCTGATATGTAGCCGGTGTTAAATGCATCGTGTATTCTTGATCCTGATCCAACACAGTATTGCGCAAATCATTGCCCAATTGATCCACAGCAGATAGGGGTAAGTATTTGTTGGCCACACTGTAAATACGAAATGGCGGGTAGGGCGGCGGTATGAATGTTTCATTAATATATACATCCACACTTTCAGGGTGATCTAAGACAACCAAATTGATATTATCCAAATAGGGGCTTTCCCACAATTCAGTAGTGAATTGCAAGGCATATTTGCCATCTTTGGCGTGGACTTTCTCTCCGGGCATCATGAGATATTCATCAGTTGAGTTAGGAAAGGCATATAGTGGTTCGCCCGCCATGATACCCAGCGGCATTCCCAGTGCGCTGGGCCACAATACGTCCGTCACAAAAACATATTCAGTACCATTCCAAGCAAATAGATAAGGGCAGGATCCTTTCAATAACTGGGTTTCCACAATTGTCTGGTTTCGTTCCGGCTTAAAGCGGTTCTGGGGTACGCCATTACTCCACAACACCCGTACAACATCGGCACCATCCCTATTCCCCAATCCAAAATGTGCTGTCGGCTGGTCCATATAACGCACCTGATGTAAGTCTCCTGCCTTGACTTCCACCTTGGCCCCAATCCCAAAATAATTATTCTTACTGCTGCCAGTACGCAAACCTGCCAAACGGATATTTAAAAAATTATTTATATTGCCGCCATCGTTGCGCAGCAATTGAATTTGACCCCGGCTGGTGGCCAGGAAAATATCTACATCTCCATCGTTGTCAAAATCAGCAACCTCTACCTGGTCGATGGAGCCCAGGTTTCCAGGAAGCAAAGATGAGGCATCGAGAAAGGATCCGGATCCATTGTTATATAATAACCGTAGACCCGATTCTTGTCCTTGCTGATCATCTGTGCTTCCTGCGATTAACAGGTCTAAAAACCCATCATTATCGGCATCAAGAAATACAGCATCATGGCCATATATTTTCCGGATACTTTTTTTAGCATTGTTCCATTTGATATCCGACTCAAAATTTCCATCGCCAAGATTATAATATAATGCATGGTCCTTTCCCGCCAGGTCTGTGATAAACAGATCTACGGACCCATCATTATTATAATCCCCAGCAACTACGGCACCAGGCGTACCGCTGGTGATCAATCCAGTATTTTGTGTAATATCACGAAAATAACCCTGGCGCAAATTATCATAGTACCGATTACTCCCATCTTGATTTAATACAAAAAGATCAATATCTCCGTCATCATCAAAATCTCCAAACACAATATCCCGACTGGGAACACTTGTTCCGCTAACACCTGCGTCTTGCCCAATCTCAGTAAATGTACCATCTGAATTATTACGATATAATTGATTTTCAGAATCAGTAGCAATGAACAAATCTAGATCGCCCTCCAAATCAAAATCAGCAAATACTGCTGCCGCGCCATTAAAATCTATACGCATGTCCATGGCTGTACTTACAGGATGAAACGAACCCTCTCCTGAATTCTTATAAAGCTTGTTTCCATTGGTATTGGTTAAAAATAAATCAAGATATCCATCATTATCATAATCAGCAAATAAAGCAAAAAGATCTCTTGCCGAATGGGTAATACCTGATGCAGTTGCAATATCAGAAAATACTCCGTGATCATTTGTGAACAAATATTGACAGCTGGTATTCGTATTGGCGGACCATGTAGATACGAATAAATCCTGATCACCATCAGCATCATAATCGCCTAAAGTGAAAATTATTGAAACGTTGTTATCATTATGATCTGAAGAATCACCCGGTGGAATAATACTTAAGCCACTGGCCTCAGTAACTGTAGTGAAAGTTAGTATATTGGGTATTTGAGATGGTTCATCACTGGCTGGCAATACAGTACGAATAAAGCGGTAAATAGGTGCACTAGCAATAGGACTGTCTGTACCACGCAACTCTGTAATTCCCGCTTTGTAGTAGGAAGTTGGTTTCATCAGATTATGAAACATGAGGACTGGAACATAGGATTGTTCTGCATTTCCATTATACAGCAGTTCCAAACTGTTTTGAAATATATCCAGTGATTCTTTTGGTAATTGCGGTAGCACTTGGCGAATGGTTTCCATATAATATATGGCGTTACCGGGTTTACTGTTTTTAATCAATAATTCTATCAGCTTAAGCTGGGCAACTAAATTTGCCGGCAGTGAATTAACAATTTTTATTAAATACTTCTCTGCCTTAGCAACGAGAATAGGGGTTTGCTTATGGGTATAGAATTGTACTAGCTGGTACAATGTCAGTATATGATTGGGGTGCTTGGATAATGTTTCCTCTAATATGTTGATGGCCAGCGGTTCGCGATCTGTGAGCTCATAGACTTTCGCAAGCAGGAAACGTATCTCCGGGTGGTTGGGCTCTATAACTATTGCCTTTTGCAACCATTTTTCAGCGTTTTCAAATTCCTCGGACATGCGCAAATATGTCAAACCAAGATTCGCATATCCTAAGGGTTCCTTGGGCGCAATTGTTATTAGATTTCGAAATTCTTCAGCAGCGGCAGAGTATCTTTCTTCTTCCAAGTACGCCAAGCCAAGGCTGCGGTGAGATACCATTTGTTCGAATGTTTTCTGATCGACTGCTATCTGGCGCTCACAGCCAATGAAGAACAATAAGAATAAAAATAATACCAGAAGAAATTTTCTCATTAACGTATCCACTTATTTAATACGAGTAATTCAATTATTAGCAACTGTATATACCTGGATCTTGTCATTATTCTTTGCAAACAAAATAGCCTCACGACCCTGTTGATATGTAATTGAAATTATATCCCTTACCTGACCCGTAACATTCAAGCCGCTTTCCTGAATAGACATAGGAATAAACCCGTTTGATCCATCTCCAATTAGTATAATGCCGTGACTGGCATCGTAACGACCACGCTGAGGGTTTACCCCATAAAAATTTCCGCCCAATAATAAATCTTTCCAGCCATCAGAATTAAAATCCCCGGACACAATAGCATACACTGGCGAAAATTGTGCTTCGGCAGGGAGTGGTTGGTATCTAAAGGTTCCGGTTTCGTTACCATAAAAAATTGAATTAGCAAATATATAGGCATTTTTCGTTATTGCATTTTTCAACTGATCCACGGTGAAAATATCTGTTATCTGTTTTCCGGCATAATCAGCATGTGTGGGAAATTGATCTTTCAACATAGGAATTTGTTTTATGAGTTCAGGCCTTAATACCATCGGGTAGCTTTTGCCGTTTTTGTAATAACAAATTATTTGCTCTGTCAGGCCATTATGATCAAAGTCCCCAATATAAATGGTGGCGGGTTCCGATTCAGACGCCCAAATCTTAGAGTTTTTTCCCAAATTACCAACGACCAAATCCAGATACCCATCTCCATTGATATCATCTGTTAAAATACAATTCCACCAACCGTTGGATTTCCCTAACCCCGCCTTTGCTGTTACATCGAGTAGATAGGTTCCATTATTCTGAAAAACAGTCACCGGCATCCATTCCCCAACAATAATCAAATCCAAGTCCTCATCATTGTCATAATCGATCCAATCAGCATCGGTCACCATACCTACTGAAGCTAATTGTGGATTATAATCGTCAGTAACAATATGAAAATTTCCAACACCATCATTTTCAAGTAAATAACTGGTGGGTGTCAATCCATATTTCCACGGCACACTACGACTACCCAAAAATAAATCTATATCACCATCGTTATCAAAATCAGCGGGCGCAACACAAGAACCACTGGCATATATATGCGGTAATGTGGCAGTGGACTGATTAAAAGATCCCATACCATTATTCAAATAAAGCCTATCAAGTAGTGCTGGTGCTCGCGTTGAGTATTCATTGCCGCCACTGACAACATATAGATCTAAATCACCATCGCCATCAGCGTCAAAAAAAGCTGAGCCAATATCTTCTGAAATTCCTCCTTCTATCAACAATTGTTCATTAGTGCTGATGAATGATCCAGAGTCTGTTTGGATCAGTAATTGGCCTGGAGAACCTTTAGCCCCGCCAATAAATAAATCCTCTAATCCATCACCATTAATATCTCCAGTAGTCATCTTGGGTCCCTCATTAGATAATATATGTGGAATGAGCGGTTCTCTGTGAAAATCAATGAAGTGGTTCTCTACATGCTGGTATTGTACGGGAAAGGTAGCGGTAATTTCCTTTAGTAACGGTTTCGCCTGCTTAGGTAATTTCCTATAATAGGGCTGTGCATCTTTCTGGTACAGAGTAACTGATTGATTTGCCTGAATATTATCTAATTTTATCTGAGTACCGTCCGGCCAATCGACAACCAACGTGTCTACAAGATTATTCTCCCCTAAACCAATAGTAAGAACATAATCAACAGATGACTGGAATACTTTCATTGGCATAAGTTCATGGACAAATATTTGCTGGTTGTTACATTGGACGGAAACCTTCGCCCCGATGGCATAAGTATTCATGCCTTCGCCAACTAACTTTACTTTTAAATAGTAGTTATCCGTAAAGTTATCAGTTTCATTGCGATATACAAAAGCTGCTTGATTAACATTATTAATGATTAAATCATTATCACCATCACCATCTAGGTCTCCATAAGCGGCACCGTTCGAAAAGCTTGGATTATCCAAGCCCCACATCTTCGCTTGATTATTAAATGTCAAATCTCCATTATTCTGGAATGCATAATTTGATAGTTTTGTAGACGGGATTTTTCTGATAAGTTCAGGAATATCTATAAAATCACCTTTTAGAACTTTCTGGATATTTTCATCCTGTCTTAAAAAATCTAGATAATCCTGATCGGTAACATCACGATACATCCCATTGGTAATAAAGATATCTTTCAAGCCATCATTATTTAAATCCACAATCATTGTACACCAACTCCAATCAGTCTGCGCAAGCCCGGCAAAGAAACCAACATCACTAAAGGTTATATTGTTACTTAAGCCAAAACCATTATTTAACTGCAAAGAATTTTGTGATAATTGGTGGTAGTAACCCCACTTCACCTCCTTTTGTTTATATTCAAATGGTTCATAGGTAAATGTAGTTTTTAATCGATAATCATCTTCCGGTAGCATATCCGTTGTAAAAATATCCACAAACCCATCATTATTGATATCAGCAATATCGCCGCCCATTGATGATAAACTAACATGACTTATCATTTCTTCCAGTTGCTCCTTATATGTACCATCCTGGTTATTGATATAAAGATAGTCCCGCTCAAAGAAATCATTAGCTACATAAATATCCATCCAGTTATCGTTATTTACATCGGCTACCATGAGGCCCAATCCAAAACCAATAACGCTCCCATATATGCCCGTAATTTCACTAACATCCTTAAATACTCCTCCATCGTTACGGTATAATTTATCCCCGCCATATAAATCTCTTTTATGGCGCAGATTTTTTGATAAATCAAATGTGCTGATAGCCCTGAAAGCATTATTGAGCACATAAAGATCCAGATCGCCATCATTGTCATAATCAAAAAAAGCAGCGTGAGTAGAAAAACTATTATCGTCAATGCCATAATCGGTTGCGGCTTCTATAAAAGTGGGGATTTCCCCACTTTCCGATCCCTGATTAATAAACAATTCATTTGCGCGGGAATCCCCTTTAATATTGCCTGAGTTACAAACATATATATCCAGTAGTCCATCACCATTAATATCAACCATGCAAACGCCGGTAGACCATTTATGCGAACCAGCTACTCCGGCATCCTTTGTAACATCCTTGAACTGCATATTCCCTTTATTTATATACAGTCTATTACTCTTATTATTTGCAACCAGATATACATCTGGTAAATAATCACTATTAATATCACCTATAGCTACACCACCTCCATTATAATAGTTTCGGTACTTGAAAACATTGAAGCCTACTTCATCCATAAGCGTATTTTCAAAGTCAATTCCAGTATATACACTAGGCAATAATGTGAACATACTGTTCACCTCAGTGGATGGATATTTCTCCGTACAGGATAACAAAAGAAAAATTATTATCCAACGGCAACTGGGGATAATATTATCAGCACCCATGGCTGGAAAAATAAGTTACTATCTTAATCGATAATAATAAAAAAGCAGCACTTTTAGATCGTGCTGCTTCTTACAACATATACCGTACAGTGATTAGCGGTAGCCAAACAAAAACAATGGTATATACTAAATTATACTAATCAAATATTAATAACCTGAATTCTGCACCAGATTTGGATTCGCATCTAGCTGGCTTTGCGGAATGGGATAGAGCACTCTATGGTCACCATCACTGGCATCTTTATGCGTCCATGCTTCAAGAAACTTACCGTGCCGGATCAAGTCCTGGCGACGGAACCCCTCCCAGAGCAGTTCATGACCGCGTTCTGCTAAGATTGCATCTGAATCAATACTTGCGAGAGCATCAAGACCAGCACGAGTACGTACTTGGTTCAACTCCGCAAGGCCGCTTCCGCCCGAATTGAACTCTGCTTCCGCTTTCATAAGCAGCACATGAGAGTAACGGAAAATGGCGTAATCTGCACCTGAAAACCAGCCAGTCATATTGGGATCAATCGGCCATTTGAGTATACGAGGTCCAGCAGATTCGTTGGCATCAACAAGAGGAAATTCCACTGTAAAACTTAACGGATTACCTTGACGATCAAACGCCGAATCTCCTGCAGCTGACCCGAACAGCACATACGCTTGCCCTACCAGTATCTGTTCCAGTCGGGCATCGGTTGATTCGTGACTGTTATAGAAGTCGGTTAAAACGGAGAATCCATTCCACGGACTGGCAGGTATATTATTATAATGCAGGGTTGCCATGTGTCGAAAAGAAGTAACCCCGTCTAAAGGTAGATGGGCAAGAGTAAGAATGTATTCTGTATTTGCAGGGCCCTCATTTTCAAAGGCAAAGACGTCCATAACAGTTGGCATCAGGTCATAAACACCTGAATTGATGACAGCGTCACAGGCTGCCTTACATTCAGACCACATTGCAGTACCCGTATAAACCTTTGCATTGAGATATAGCGTGGCCAGCAGTGTGTTGGCAGCGCCTTTGGTTATCCGACCATGACTTCCCGAGCTATGGGTTTCCTCAAGATCAGGCAGAGCGGCATTAATTTCATCCACAATCCAGTCAAATACTTCTGCCCGAGGAGTTCCTGATGGTGGATTGTCCGGATCCGTTTCTGATACAGTGACCAAAGGTACAGCACCGTACAAATCGATAAGCCACCAGTAATATAGACCTCTGAGTATTTTTGTTTCTGCAGTATAGGTCTTCACCAGATCTGTCTGTTCCGCCATAGCGAGAGCATCCAGAGTGGAATTGGCCTTCGCTACAGCACCAAATGCACCTGACCACCCGCCGCCAACGAAACTAAGGGTGGCATCCCAGCTGTGCAGCTGAAGCGCCCGCCATGCACCTCCATCATCCCAGTCTCCACCACGGGTGGGGACCACAATGGCGTCAGAGGAAACTTCCTGTAGAAACATATAGTCACCCCACTGTGCTTGATTGAGACCATTATATACAGGAACCACTGCAGCGGTTAATTCACCTTCTGTATTATAGAAGTTATCCGGTGTTACCAGATCATAGGGCGATTCCACCAGATCGGTGCAACTCCATGAGTACAGTAAGATGAAAACCGATGGAATTGATAATCGAATTATTCTATTATTTTTCAACATATGATGACTCCTTTCAAAGTCCAACGTTAATACCAAAAGAAATGGTCTTGGCTTTAGGATAATTAGTGTAATCAATCCCCTCAGCTAAACCAGAAATGGTGCTTACTTCTGGATCAAACCCCGAGTAATCTGTCAGAGTAATCAGGTTATCAGCGCTCAAGTAAAAGCGTAAGTTCTTAAACTGGCCAGTTTTCAACGTATACCCGATTGTTACATTCTGCAGGCGGATAAAAGACCCATCTTCAATGAATTTATCTGTCAGGGCCACTGCCGCTTCCGAACCAAGTCCATTATTTACATCATCCGCTGTCTCAGAGAACAGATTAATATTATTAAAGGGATTAGAAGGCCGTTGGTATTCCAGGCGGGTATTATTCAGGATCTTATTCCCCTGTACAGACCAGATATAGAAACTGAAGTCAAAACTTCCGAAATTTATCTGATTCGTCATGCCGAATGTATAATCCGGATGAGGTGATCCCAGGATTCTCCTGCCATCACCCAGAGGGCCACCATCCGTTGATAATATTTCCTGTCCATCCGCGTCATAACCACTTAATTCATAACCAAAAAATGTTCCAAACGCTTCACCAGGCTTGATAATCGCTGACTGTACACCAGATAGTCCAGCGCCGCCAACCTGGCCCGTAACAATATACTCTACATCTTTGCCCAGACTGACCACATTGTTTTTATTGGTGGAAAAATTGAAACTGGTATTCCAGCTCATGTCTTTTGTAGACATATTAACCGAATTGATAAAAAATTCGAGTCCCGAGTTCTCTACACTGCCTACATTGTCCAGCTTGGTAGTCACCACCGCCGGCTGGGGGACATTTACCTCAACCAGCATATCTTCAGTAGTCTTGGAATACATATCAACACTGCCGGTAATCTTATTATCCATCAAAGCGAAATCTACGCCAAAATTTATGTCACTGGTTGTTTCCCACTTCAGATCAGGATTGGCCAACTGGTTCGCGGCAACACCAGAAAGCAATTGGCCTCCAATAACGGCATTGGCTCCGGATCCAAGGGTAACCAACGAGCGGTAATTCCCAATTTCCTGATTACCAGCAACGCCATAGCTTGCCCTTAATTTGATATCATCCGTCACACGAAATCCTACAGAAGCAGATGGGAAAACACCCCATTTATTATCATCACCAAATCGGGATGATCCTTCCCGGCGGAGAGTAGCCATCACATTAAGCTTACCACCCATACTGTATGCAACACGGCCGAAGAAAGAAACCAAACGATTCTGGTTTTTAAAGGAGTAAGGCGCAGTTGTAAAATCAGTTGCACCGCCCATATTATTGTAGAGCCAGGCATCGGTAACAAAGCCTTTGGTAGTTGCTCCAAACCCGCTGTTCGTGAATTCCTGGAATTCATACCCTGCAAGGACATTCAGGCTCGAATTACTGTAATTTAACGTTGTGTTAAAGTGATCATTCTTTCTTTGAGTATTTTGGACAGCAGCCTGGCCGCCAATTGAAGCAGCATAGGGTAGCGAATTGGGTTCATAAATATTACGATTGTATGATTCACGATCCAGACCCAGAGTCACCTTAGCGTTTAAACCCGATATCAGCTCGTATTCTGCAGTTGCACTGGTTAAAACACGCAAATTTTCGCCAACATCACTGATTTCATTGAGCAGGGCCACAGGATTACGAATTGTCGTGGTTGCATATTCATAATACGATCCATCGGTATTTTTCACAGGATATGTGGGATTGAACTTTAAAACATTGGTAAATACACCGCCAAAATACCCAGCCCGCTGATTGTAAGGAGTATTGTTACGATTACTAAAGCTGGGGCTGACTTTGAGACCCAGTTTAAGTTTATTATCCAGCATCGTATGCCGCACATTTAAACGGGTAGATATACGCTGCCGTTCAGAATTTAAAAGAATACCCTGCTGGTCCAGGTAGCTTATGGAGGCTCGGTACTGCGTTTGCTGAGTTCCGGCGCTGAATGAAATATTATGATTTGTGGAAACAGCCGATCTTAAAATCTCATCCTGCCAGTCAGTATTGGCGCCACCATCTTCGATGTCTACGCCAATGCTGCTTGCATAACTCTTAAATCCAGCGGCGTCCATCAGATCCAGTTTTTTGGTAATGCTGGAAGAACTGGTAGAGGCACTGTAAGTTAAAGAAAGTTCGCCAGGGCGTCCTTCCTTAGTAGTAATCAAAATAACGCCGTTTCCGCCACGTGCACCATAAATAGCAGAAGAAGCAGCATCCTTTAAAATATCAATGGAGGCAATATCGTTAGGGTTCAGCATACCCAGTGGATTATCCCTGGTTCCATCAGCTCCAGCTCCAGCTCCGGTGGTAAAACCACCAGGGAGGGCTGAAGAGTTGTTTATTGGCACACCATCAACAACAATCATAGGATTATTGCTGGCATTGATCGAGGTTCCCCCGCGAATACGAATACGTGGCTCGCTGCCAATATCACCATTGTTGGCTGTGATAACTACGCCTGGAGCTCGGGCCTGAAGCAAAGACTGCAAATCAGTGTTGGTGCCTTTTGTGAAACTACCCTCTTTTAATGAGGAAATAGCCCCAGTTACATCCCTCCGGGATTGTGTTCCATACCCAATGACAACAACGTCTTCACCAGCGATAACCGTGGATACCAAGGTTACCTCAATTATAGCGCGGCCGCTAACGGCAACTTCCGCAGTTTCATAACCAATGTATGATAACACCAGCACGTCATTAGCAGAAACACCCTCCAGAACAAATGCGCCATTTTCATTCGTTGTTGTACCTGTGTCAGTATTTTTTACAACAATATTTACACCGACCAACATACTGCCATCATCAGCTGAACTGACAGTTCCAGACACAACACCAGTCTGAGCAATTACTTGTCCACAACATAGCATGTAAATTAATAAACCTAAAAACAAACTATTATTTTTCATCTTTGGCTACCTCCATTAATTAAATAATCGTTAGTTGAAAAAACATATCAATTAATCTGCATTAATATAAATAACATGTAGATAATTTGTTAGTCTAAACTGGATTCTTGTTTTAGTTTGATTCGCAAAATTGGAATTTCATATTATCAAAAAATAAACTATTGAGAGGTCTTAAATTTCATTTTAGATTGGTATATTATTGAATGTAACCGAATGAGAATTATTGACTGGAGTCTAATAAAAAAAGAGGAGGCATTATGGAAACACGGCGGAATTTTCTCAAGAAATCAGCGGCAATCGCTGGCGGGGTCAGTATAATGGGACTTGGTGGTACGGCCATGTCTAGCTGCAACAGTAGCAAAGATCTTCTTTTCAAGATATCGCTTGCTGAATGGTCATTAAATAAATCTATGCGCAATGGTGAGGTTGATCATTTGGATTTCGCTAAGATAGCAAGAAGAAACTTCGACATTGATGCAATTGAATACGTTAATCAGCTATTTGCTGATAAAACCGGTGGCAGTGCTTATTTAAAAGAAATGAAGACTATTGCCGATGGTGAGGGTGTTAAAAGTCTTTTGATCATGTGTGATCGAGAAGGCGCTTTAGGTGATACAAATGATGCAGCGCGGACGACTGCGGTAGAAAATCACTATAAATGGGTAGATGCTGCCAAGTACCTAGGCTGCCATTCCATCCGTGTGAATGCCCAGAGTGAAGGTGAATATGATGAGCAGATGAAACTAGCTGCTGATGGTTTGAGCAGGTTAACAGAATATGGTGCAAAACATAACATTAATGTAATTGTAGAAAACCACGGTGGTCTATCCAGCAATGGAAAATGGCTTTCCGGTGTTATGGATATGGTGAATCACCCTCGCTGCGGCACACTGCCTGATTTTGGCAACTTCTACCTTGGTTCATGGGAAGAAAAAGGAAATGAGTGGTACGATCGTTATGTTGGTGTAGAAGAATTGATGCCGTATGCAAAAGCTGTGAGCGCTAAGAGTCACAACTTTAACGAAGATGGTACTGAAAAAGATACGGATTATAGTAAAATGATGAAGATAGTTCTAGATGCTGGTTACCGCGGTTATGTAGGAATTGAATATGAAGGTCCAGACCTTAGTGAAATGGATGGAATCGCAGCTACCAAAAAATTATTGGAAAAAGTTAGGGGTGAGCTAGTCAACAAATATAGCTGAAGAATTTATGGTGTATAATGTCAAAATCTTATCCTAGCACCAGGCGCTCCTTTCTTAAGAAATTTGCCGCATTATCCGCACTAACGGCCAGTGCGCTGCCAGCTGTTGTGCTGGACCAGCAACAAAAAGCATTGCTAAAAAGAACTGTTAAAGCTATTTCCCCTAATGATCGGTTGCAGATCGCTACAATCGGCATGGGAATAATCGGTTTCATTGATACTGTAACCGCTATTTCAGTACCGGGAGTTGAACTGGTAGCGGCCTGTGATCTTTATGATGGTCGGTTGAAGCACACCAAGGAAGTGTTCGGTAACCAAGTGGTAACGATCCGTAACTACCAGGAAATCCTCGAACGGGATGATGTGGATGCTGTACTAATATGTACCCCGGATCACTGGCACGCACGAATCGCCAGGGATGCATTAAGAGCAGGGAAACCTGTCTATTGTGAAAAACCAATGGTACAGGATATAGCAGATGGTAAAAAGTTGATTCGGGCACAGAAAAATTCAGGCTGTGTTTTTCAGGTGGGTAGCCAGTTTGTTAGCTCTATAGTTTTTGAAGAAGCTCGAAAACAGTTTGCAGCAGGTGCTATTGGTGAACTCAATATGATTGAGGCCCGGTATAACCGCAACTCGGCCATCGGTGCCTGGCAGTATACCATCCCTCCTGACGCCTCTCCAGAAACCGTGGATTGGGATCAGTTTATCAGCGGCACTAAAAAAAGAGACTTCGATCCAGTTCGCTTTTTCCGTTGGCGTAATTACTGGGATTATGGCACAGGTGTGGCAGGTGATCTATTTGTTCATCTTTTTTCTGGTCTGCATCATATTCTATCTTCCAATGGCCCAAATAGAATTGTAGCCACTGGCGGTCTGCGGTTCTGGAAGGATGGTCGCGACGTGCCTGATATGATGCTTGGGCTTTGCGATTATCCGGAAACTGAATCGCATCCAGCATTTAACCTTACTCTACAAACAAACTTTGCTCATGGTGGAGGCGGTGGGACGGACATGCGCCTTATCGGCAGTGAAGGTGTTATGGATCTGGGATTTCGCGGATTAACGATCACCACTACCCCTCGCTACACACCAACAAAAAAACAGATCATTGAAGGGTACAATTCCGTAAGCACATTCTCCAAATCTGTGCAACAGGAAATTGCGGATAACTATGAGCAATACTATCCGGATAATAAATCAACAAACACAGAAAAAAGTGTCACTGAATTCAATCCACCAGAAAACTATGACGAACGCTTCGACCACTTTGTACATTTTTTTAATGCTGTCAGAACCAATGGCAGTGTTACGGAAGACGCTGCATACGGATTCAGGGCAGCAGCGCCTGCAGTATTGACCAACGCCAGTTATCTAAAGCAAAAACCGATGCGCTGGGACCCTGAAAAAATGGCCTTACGCGCCTAGATAGATTACACTAAATTATATCCTAATCAATGAACGGTCACCTATCAATAAGGTTTGCCATAATAGTTAGTACTAAATCCGCATGAAACGACAATTGACTATTTATTTCAGATATATTTTTTTCGTTTCTGTAAGTATAATGACTTATTCATGCCAATCAGACAGTAGATCAAAGAAAAATACTGGCTCCGGAACCTCTTTTGATAATCGTAGGTCTGCCTTGATGCTGGATTTGATTCGAGCAGAAGAAATGTTTGCTGCCGGAAAACTACACCAAGCACTTGGATTAATTGATGAATTAGTCAGTAAAAAGCCGCAGTGGGCAGACCCATACTTACTGAAAGGAAATATATATACGGCTGTGGGCCAGCACGATCAAGCTAGATCGGCCTATGAAAAATTAGTGAGAATTGACCCTGATTATTTGAGCGCATGGTTCAAGCTGGGTAATAATGTCTACAGGAAAAAACAATACCGACAAGCAATTAACTTTTATAATCAGGAATTAACCGGCCAACAGGCTATTACCCTGCAATCCAAAGACAAACAAATCACAATTATGCAGATCGGACGTTGCTATATGCCTCTAGGCAAAGCAGATAGTGCATTAATTATCTATAACAAATGTATAACAATTGATAGCCTTTACAACGAAGCCATGGGCGATGTAGCACGGTTACATATTGACAACGGAGACTATATAACAGCAGTGGAGTTCGCGAAAAAGGCTGTGGCTTTAGATGAAAATAACATTGATTATCAGTATTCATTAGGAACTGTATTTTTGAAAACCAATCAATATAAACAAGCGATCTCTTACTTGCAGGCGGTTGCAGATCAACGCCCCTTTTATGAAGGTGTGTATTACAATCTGGGCCAGGCGTTTATACGTTTGGGTAACAATAATATTGGTAGTCAATACCTTTCAAAAGTAGATAGTATTCAAACGCTGTATTCCGGTTTGGAAAATCTTAAGTTGGCTGTAGATAGGAATCCGGATAATCAGATAAAATGGCTGGAGCTCGCTAAAGCATACGAGTCTGCCGGCATGAAAACAGAAGCAGGTCAGGCTCGTCTTGCGGCCCAATTCACCGGCACGTTGAAAAATAAATGATGAATAAGAAACTTTTACTAATGGTTATTTGTGTATCGTGTTTTTTCAGTGCGTGCCAGAAAAAACCGGACATTGATCCTGCTGTAGCAACACTAATATTCCAAGCGGAGACAGCCTTCAGGAATGGTTATTACAATGCGGCCCTAACAATCACCGACAGTGCTGTTATAATTAGTCCAGACGTGGCTGACGTTTATTTCCTGCGCGGCAGAGTATTTACAAAACTTGCCAGATTGAACGAAGCAGAAGCTGCATACCGCACCGTTTTATCTCTAGACTCTAACTATCAGGGAGCAAGGTTTAATATGGGAACAAACAGTATCCGCCAGAATGATCTACCAGCGGCTATTGCCCATTACAAGAGTGAGCTGCTGCTACATCCTTCAGCCAGAACGATGGTTCAGATTGGCAGGTCCTATGCTGATTTGGGGAAAATTGATAGTGCAGCTTTTGCCTACGAAGAGGCTATTAAGACTGATGGTGAAAATGCTGCCGCATACATGCGACTCGGGCATTTATATAAAGACAGTGGTGACGTAACTAAAGCGATCGAATATGTAACCAGTGGTTTAAATCTAGATCCTGAAAATTTGGACTACAAATATGTTATGGGTTCTCTCCTTTTATTAAATGGAGAACCGGAGGTATCCCTGCCCTACTTCCAGGCTGTAACCAGTAAGCGCCCCTGGCATTATTGGTCCCACCATAACTTAGGGCAAGCACTCTACCGCATTGGTAATGAGGCCGAAGGCCAGCATTATATGGACATGGCAAAAGAACTGCAAAAAGGC
>CAJXWT010000045.1 GCA_913062595.1 uncultured Fidelibacterota bacterium | reverse complement strand
TCATGATTCAAAAATTACGATCGGACTGGTGTGCTGACAAAGGTGGTCGCAAAGCCTGGAAAATATTCCACGACACATATCTTTCCTATGGCGGTCCGCCAATTCCATTGGTTCGAGAAGACATGCTCGGTGCTGCTGATGATGGAGAATTGTTTTAATTAGTAAAACATCAACCCCCGCCAATTAGCAGGGTTTTTTGTTTATAGACATTTAGGACTGGTGGGGTGTAATATTGGTTTCTCAAAGATAATAAAAGGATAATAAGATGAGCAAGATATTACCAATTTTATCAATTCTAATCCTGTTCTCTTGCGATAAGGTGTTGCAAAAGAAACAAATGTATTCCGTTGAAATCACTTCTTGTCTTTTTAAAGATGATGACTTTAATCGCTCAGAGATCACAGGTAAACCATTACCTGTTTATATGTATGTATACGAGAGTGAATTTCTTATATGGGAAGCGAGATTAGGTAAATATCGGGGGATCCACAACTATGATAATTCGAGTGTCGAAGATAGAATTGCTCTTATATCATATAATCCCGAATATAAATATCGAATTGAAATACGAGATAAGGCTATTATATCAGAAGAAAAGGGATATACTAAGACATGGGCAAAAGGATTTCCTTTTAAGCCTACATTAGAAAGACTGAGCGTGGGGAATTATGGTTCACAGATTGGATTTAAAAGTGTCGCTCTTAAAACAATGGAGTATCGCCCTAACAAAAGATTAAAGAAATATAGATCTGATTAATGAGGAGGAATTAGATTTTAAATGGGTGATAAGTATTTGGCTAACTACGTCTAATAATCGAGCCCTGCCAACTTGTCCAGCGTAGCGTAGCGAAGATGGAGCGGGGTTTTTTGTTTATGAGGGTGGTGGTAGATTTTTGTTAAGAGGACGAAGGTTTCCATAATGAATTTGATTATTAATAATGACCTGATGCAGCGTCGATTATTCTTCACAATTTTATTGCAGTGCTTTCTCTGGGGGCAGGATAATGATCTTATCTTCACCCCGGACAGCGGTATTCGGGTAGATAGCTCGGGGATCAGTAGAGTCGTAGTTGATATATCTGGACTTTACTTTATTTATTGTAACCAAGGACCGGACCAAGGGCTCGCTGTTTCTGAAGATGGATTAAATTTTACATTAGTGAATATTCAGGATTATCCAGACTACCGTTACCATTCTATGCCTGATAGTAGCTACCGTCGTTATTTTGTAGAAATAGAAAATGTTACAGCAAGGCTCCGGAGCCAGAGTTCTATTGACGGGAGTGAATTCACTATGGATGCTGGCTACCGTTATGTATTTCCACCAAATGATGCCATTACAAACTCACATGTTTATGCAACCTATTTTAATAATGTTTTGGTTGAAGTATATATGATCTAGCTTGCTGGGGGTATAGATAATGCACGCAGCATCCATTCGGAAGCAGGAGATAATGGCTGGACTTTTGATTCATATACTACAGATATTTTTAGTGATTCTATGCTGGGGGGAGGGAACCAAAGTTACTGGGATCCGTACGCTATCGTGTTGCCTGATGATCGAATACGTATCTTTACCATGAACCAGCATGGCCACCCTGTACCTCCGGCTGAGCCCAAAGGTACTATCTACAGTTTTACAAGTGAAGATAATGGTGCGACATTTACAAAGGATCCCGGTTACCGGGTACGGTTTGATGATTATACGGAGTTTGAAGTCCTGTCGCTGAATGACCCCAAGGTCATTCTACTTCCTGATGGGCGGTATAGGATGTATATGGCATCCATGATTCGCACTGGCTCAGGTGCAGATGACATTAAATGGGCTATTGTTAGTGCTGCTACGTCACCAACCGTTGTTGTTGATAGGAATTACAATATGATTCCCGTTGCGTTCAGGTTGAACCAGAATTTCCCTAATCCATTTAATCCAATAACAACTTTTCGCTTTGACCTACGGGAAGATGCCTTGGTAACCATCACTATTTACGATTTAATGGGACGTGTGGTTAGAACATTGGTTAACAAAGAACAATACGCAGGCTTCAAATCTATCAGTTGGAATGCTACCAATAATTATGGTAAACCTGTCAGTACCGGTGTTTACCTGTACCAGATAAAGGCTGGTGAATACTTGCAGACCAAAAAGATGGTGCTGTTGAAATAGATTCTTTAATTATCCCGCAAGCTGATGGAAAGGTAGATCATAAGTCGGGCTCATAACCCAAAGGGTGCTGGTTGGCTTTTGCTGGTATTGCCAATAACACTAAATTCTAACGTGCCTTATATTTCAAGGAATCAAATAGACTTATTACTATTGAAAGTGGTCCATGAAGCAGAAACAGAGCAGTAAAATTTCAAGGCGTAGATTCCTGCGTTCAAGTACAGCAGCAGGGCTGGTACTAACGCCACTCCATTCATTATTGAGTGTTAAGAACATAGATACAGGTTCAACAAAAAGTATTGTTGTGATCGGAGCCGGTCTTTCTGGTATCAGTTGCGGCTATGAACTCGTTCAGCATGGATACGATGTAACCGTTTTGGAAGCCCGTTCCCGACCAGGAGGAAGAGTCCGGACATATCGGGATCCTTTTGCCGATAATCTCTATGCCGAAATGGGCGCTGAATATGTAAATGAAAGTGATCAGTTTGTTCGCAGCTATTGTGACAAATTCGGATTAGAAGTGTTGCCCGCCAAGCAATATGATGGAATTTACCTGCGCGGTAAACGTTACGTAATGGCTGATTTCAAGCACTTTAAACAGGCCTTACCTTATGCGGGAACGGAAGGAGGGAATTTATTTGGCCAAGAATATCCATATATTGAAAGATGGGTCACTATGATTAAATCAATTGATGATCTTCCGCAGAAAGTATTGGACCTGGATAATATATCTGTGGCTGAATTGCTTAAACGGGGTGGCGCACCAAAGGATGTGGTAGAATTGTATACCTATACCAATGCGACGGAAAGTACCGCATTGCCTAAGAATATGTCCGCATTATCCATGGTCCTGGCAAATTACCAAGCATCTGCTTTTAGTGAAAATACGGTAGAAGGGCGCATCTTTGGTGGTAATGACCAATTAGCGAAAAAGTTTGCTAAAATAATCGCCGCTAATGTGCACTATAATTGTCCAGTAAGGAAGATCAAGCATAGCAAGGATGAAATTGAAGTTTTCTTTGAAGAAAGTGGCAGAAGAACATCTATAAAAGGGGATCGTTGTGTAATTACTATGCCAGTGTCTATGTTGCGACGAACGGCCATTGAACCCTATTTTCCGGATGATAAGATGCATTGTATTCGTGAGCAGAGTTACGGTCATGTCATGAAGATTGCTATGCAGTTTAAACGCCGTATATGGGATGAATCTGGTAGTATTGGCCAGCGCGTATTCACTGATACGCCATTGCTTAGAGTTTATCATCATTCCATAGATCAACCAGGTCCGCGTGGCATACTGCTCTCATTTACGTCTGGGGCTGATGCGATGAAACTGGGCAGGATGTCGGAAAATCGACGCTTAAAGGTTGCGCATGATACCGCTGAAAAACTGTGGCCAAACACCCAAAATACATGGGAATCTGGCATAAGCAAATACTGGAACGAAGACCCCTGGCTGCGAGCTAGCTATTCTCTCGCCGGTGTGGGGCAAAAAGACTTCCGTGATATATTAAAAAGACCGGAAGGCCGCGTGCATTTTGCAGGCGAACATACATCGATTTACCGCGCGTCTATGAACGGTGCTATTGAATCTGGTGTTAGAGCCAGTCAGGAAATTATCAAAACTGGAAACTAAGCGATAATTTCTCTTTAATTTGATAGGATTTAGTAATAGGAGAATGTATGGTATCCAAGAGATTCTTTGGTACTTCAGCTTGTGGCGGTGCGACCCAACACTTTCCTGTTTTTTATCAGGTAATCCTGTGTTTGGTGATGATTATAACAAACCAGTTTGTGCTAGTATTTACCTACATCAGATACAGGCTGGGGAATACCTGCAGACCAAGAAGATGGTACTATTGAAATAGGTTCTTTAAATAGTAAAACATCAAGCCCCGCCAATTAGCGGGGTTTTTTGTTTATAGACATTCAGTTGTCTAGATTAAAAGCCTCATTGTATGCCCTGTAACCACCTTGTAGAAGTGCTACAAACGCAATTGCAGATGATGCCATTTACCGATAGAAATAGTCCAATCCACGATGACGATTCAACCTACTACGAGAAAATACCAGATCACCTTTTTTATATTATATAGCAAATAATTACTTTGCCAATGCTTCCTGTAATTTTATGTTTGTTTCGCGGAGCCTTCCTGAAAGCATTTTAATAATTTGTTGCATAATCTCAGAATTTCCAGCCATTAATTCGTAAAAACCATCCTGTGCAATTTTTAGGACTGTTGTTTCCGCTTCTGCAGTAGCATCCGCTGAACGAGGTTCTTGATCCAAAAGTGCCATTTCCCCCAACACCGTACTCTTCCCGAGGGTCACAATATGATGTTCTCCCTTATGAATCCTCACGTTTCCATCTACCACGATATACATGGAATCACCATAGTCTCCTTCAGAAAACATGAGTTTTTCATCAGAGTGATATATTTCTTCAGAAATTTGAGCGATTCTGGTAAGAACATCACCGGGGATATTCTTAAATAAATCAACTGATTTTAACAGGATAGTTTTTTCGAGTATTGAATACATATCGGTCTCCTTGTTCAAACTGAACTTTTCTAAAGGAATTATCTCCTTAATTTTACCGGATTCATCTTCAATCCGGCTAAATAATTGATCAATAAAAATTGTCTCCTGGATTTTATCCCAGTCGATCTTTTCTAATAAGTCCTGGCGATTACTTTTGATAATGTAATTAAGTGCGATTGCGGCTTTCCACTTATGCGCACCATGAATCCAAAAGAGTATCAAATCATCAAATTCAACTAGTAATTCATTAAACAAATCTTTTCCAGCTTTTACTTCATCAATATCAACATCGATGAGTGGCATAGTCAGTTTGCGGTTTCCCGGGGAAAAGGTGGTATCCACCAACTCCAACACATAAGGCATTAATTCCGAATCTTGGTTGGCAACATATTGAATATAGGTTTCAATGGGTGTATTTGGATCATGCAAAACACCCAACTTTAACATAATTTGAATAAATTTCTTTATATCACTTTCTATGTGGTCTCTGATTAAAAAACAATTCTCATCATCAGGTAAACATTGTAAAAATAATACCAGTTGGTATGGTCTTTTAGCAATGGAATCCAAGTTTATATCTATCCCTTTTATAAAATCCTCAGATGGATGATCTTCCCTGGCCACAGACAATAATGAGTTGGTTACTTCTGCCAAGATGTTTAGATAAGTTTCGTCTAACCCTTTTTGTAATATCTTCGATGAATTTTCCACTTTATAGTGTTTTAAACAGCGAATAATTCCCATTCGCAGTGGGAATTCGCTATCCTTTTTATATAACCATTTATCCAGATTATTTAATACTAATTCTTCATCAAATCCAGATAAAGCATGTCGAGCTTGCATGGCAGTTTTTGGATAGGCCAAATTTCCAATTATATGATCCGTTAAATCCGGATTGTCTCTGGTTGAAGCAATCCGCAAAGATTCTTCCCGAATTTCTGGTGAGTCACGATGTAGAAAATCAATCAATTTTTCATCATTCATGATCCCCATGGGCTTATCTAAAAACTGGAGGCCTGCTTTTATCTTTTTCACATCTGGACTGTTCAATAATTTCTGTAAAACTGTCTTGGCATCATTTTCATGACTATTCATTTTCAATAATGAACAGGCACTGGCTGATCTGATCTCCAAATCAGCACTTGATAGGTTCTGATGTAATTCATCTGAAACTGGTGAAAGTTTTCTTTCTCCTGCTACGGCAATCGCTTCAGATTTTATTTCTTCACTGTGTTTAACCGCATCGATAATAAATTGGTCCTCAATAATACTGGGTTGACTTCCTGCTAATTCAAGAATTGCTTTTTTCACATTGGTTGATCCATTTTGAAATAATTCTGCTAATGTATTTTTCCATGGATCAAGAGGCATTGTTTTAATCAGATCTATTCCAAACAATTGCTTGAATTCATCCTTGTCCAATAATGTTTTATCAATAGTTTGGATGATGTGATTATCCGTTAGATCAAATTCTACATCTTCCAAATTCAATTGTCTTTTCTCAATAGCAATCATCAGTGTTTTAACATATCCGTTTTTCAACCGAAAACTATTCCATACCCAAAATATTATCGCTACCAGTGCCATGATGCTCAGGAGATGTAATTTATCAGTTGGGACAAATTGAAATTGCACCAAAACAAAAATGAGAATGCCCACTACTCCCTCTAGTGTTGCTCTGATTGCACTATCAATGACCGGTTTTGCCTGTTTTTTTCTATCCTTAGGAATGGGTAGCCAGAGAATTTCCTGAGCGGCGCTATTGATAGAAAATTTAAACACCTGATCAGAAAATTTTGCCATAAAGACCGATGCAAGGAGTGGGATCATTAGAAAACCTGATGTTCCAAAAGCGAGTGAAATAGGTAAAAATAGAAGTCCAGCAAGTATACCAAAGCGAGCTAAAACCATCCCGGTGATAAAAAACTGCATGAAAATCGTAGCCGCTCCGGTAGCCATATAATAGGTACCGAAAAAACTTACCAAATCATCTTGGAGTGGGAATGTTTCAACTGCTGTCATTTTAAATTGATAATCGATTATCTTTGATATAAATGCTGCCAATCCGATGAGTAGAGCGATAGATTTTAAATAGGGGTCAAATTTGAATTTTGTTTTTTTCTCTTTTGATTCTACTGCGGGTTTCTTTTTTTGTCTTTGTTTATCTTCAGGCTCCTTGTATTTCTTTATGAGCATGCCCATAATCACATACAAGCCAATAAAGAAAATGGTAAGGTATAGTAATTTCTCTGATCCAAACATTTTTACAAATGGTTTCAGGGAATACCCTGCCAAAATACCTGCCACCGATCCACCAGCGCCTAATATACTGAACAATCTTTTTGCCTGCCGGGCATCAAACACTTCTCCGGCAAGCATCCAAAATTGTAATATAGAAAGGGAAACAACCACTTCCATAAATACGAATAAGAAAGGAATTAACCATTTTTCAGGGAGAGCGGTAATTGATTCACCAGCGGCAAACATGGTAAAAAGCCTGCTTAGAGAAATTTGTATAATTAACAGAGTTGCTGCAAAAATTGCCCCGCCAATGGTTATCACCTGAATTAAATCTTTTCCATCCGTAACTCGTTTATAAATGTTAATAACAATGACCATCGTTATGGCAATTGCCACAAACATCAAAGGCAGATAACTTCTGTCAAATAAATTCAGGAAGTATGCATCGCGGGCTGAACTGCCTGTGATGCTTGTTGCTACAACTGCAAAAAATTGAACAAACAGAATTAGTACCTGCTTGCGCTCGTCTTTTTTGATATTAAACAGTTTCAATTGGTCTTGCGGGTGACTATACTATGGTTAAAGATTGTTGATAATTATTTTTCAGATATTAAAAATAAAATTGAAATATTTGAAGTCTCAATATCCAAGGGGAACTACATTTTATATAATAAACTAGATCAAATGCAGCCCATTGACGATTTCAAGGCTTTCTGTTATTGTTATTAGCATCAAGAAGCGGGGTTATTTGTTTATAGACATTTATGGCTGTTGAGTGTACATTTAATTTAATATAATTTTCAATTATTGTATTTCCCCCCGTACCCGTAACAGCTACTGATTTTAAAGACGTATTTCACAGGGGAGTGGAATGGAAAAAAATTACAGGTCACCAATTTAGTATCCATAATTGTAACGTTATTGTTGAAACAGAATGTAACTTCTAGCTGTGGCGACCAATAAAAGTACGTCCAAAGATGCAACCATTGCCCGTAATTTTATCCCAATTGGTAGGATGGGAAAATGTATAATTTGAAAGTGGAATTAATTGGGTAAGATCGATATTCTAAAAGAAGTACCGATCTTTGGTGATCTATCCGAATCAGACTTGCAGTCTGTTGTTGGTAAAATGGAGTCCCAATCCTATAAAAAAGGCCGAATTATATTGAAAGAACACAGTGTGGGCGAACATTGTTATTTTCTTATCCGTGGCCGGGTGAAAATCACCCGTATGAGTAGCGATGGAAGAGAGGTGATCCTGGCCTTATTGGGCCCAGGTGATTTCTTTGGTGAAATGTCACTTTTAAGTGGGGAATCACGCTCTGCGAATGTGATTGCGCTGGAAAAAACAAAAGCTATGACGTTGAATACGGAAGATTTCCTAAATACACTAGAATTACATCCCAAGGTAGCCATTGGTCTGTTACGTGAATTAGCAATCAGGCTTCAAAAAAGTGATGAACAAATAGCCAGTCTATCCTTGAGTGATGCTGAACGCAGAATTGCCATAACCCTTTTACGGATAGCGGAAGAACAAGGGACCATTCATCAGGGGAATGTCACAATTGATCCATTGCCTTCCCAACAGGATGTAGCTAATATGGCTGGGACGACTCGAGAAACTGTGTCACGTACCTATAGATTAATGGAAGAGGATGGCTATGTCAAGCGGGAGGGTCGGAAGCTTGTTATCTTGTATTTTAAACGGTTCTTGAGTGATTTTTCCTGAATCAGGATTCGTAACATCCCCGACATCATATCCCTAGGTTTTGATCATATTGGCATTTTCAGGACAACTTCTCTGGTGGAATAAAGTGATACCCTAACTTATATAAAAACCTCGTCAACCAGCGTTTTGTTTATAGACATTTAAGATGGTTGGAGCGTAATATTGCGCTGCTTGAATAATAACTGTCCTGGGTAAGAGCTATGAAACACGTTCTAATCAGTTTGGTACTTTTTACAACTGTTATTTTTCCCTCTCGAATTATTTCTGGGCAGAATTCAATTACTGCCCATACCATCTCAGACAGTGCTCATGAGGCTCGTTCTATCTTTGCAGCCGATGTAGATGGTGATGGGGACATGGATGTGCTCTCTGGTCATTATAACATTGCCTGGTATGAAAATGATGGTTCTGAGAGTTTCACCCCCCATACCATATCAACATCGGCGGCTTCATCTGTTTATGCGATTGATTTGGATGATGATGGGGATATGGATGTGGTGGGGTCATCCGCCGGTAGTGTTGGGTGGTATGAGAATGATGGTTCTGGGAGTTTCGCCACCCATAAAATCTGCAATCATTATTATCATCGCGAGTTCAGATCTGTCTATGCATTGGATGTGGATGGTGACGGGGATATGGATGTGGTGACGGCTTCATATTCGCCCAATGACAAGATCATGTGGTATGAGAATGACGGTTCACAATATTTCAACCACCATATCATCGCAGACAGTGTAATTGGGGCTCGTTCTGTCTCTGCAGCCGATATAGACGGTGATGGAGACATGGATGTACTCTCTGGGCATAATAACATTGCCTGGTATGAGTATGACGGTTTAGAGAGTTTCAACACTCATACCGTCGCAACCTCAGGTGTTTCATCTGTCTATGCGGTAGATGTGGATGGTGATGGGGATATAGATGTGGTAGGATCATCTGCTGGTAGTGTTGGTTGGTATGAGAATGATGGTTTTGAGAGTTTCACCACCCGTACCGTCTCAACCTCGGGAGCTTCATCTGTCTATGCGGTTGATTTGGACGGTGATGGGGATATGGATGTGCTGGGATCATCCGCTGGTAGTGTTAGTTGGTATGAGAATGGTGGTTCAGAGAATTTCACAACTCATATCATCACAACCGCTGCAGATGATGCACAATCTGTTTATACAGCGGATGTCGATGGTGACGGGGATTTGGATGTGCTATCTGCAGCACTCGGCGACAGCAAAATTTCCTGGTATGAGATTAATTATTCCCCTGTTGCTAATGATACAGCTATAACCTCGAGCGAGGATAGAGATTACACTGGAATGTTATCAGCATCTGACTCTGATGGCGATGCATTAACATATAGTATCATAATTGGTCCAGCCAATGGAAGGGCGACAGTATCTGATAATGCCACAGGTACATTCTCGTACCGCCCGGTGGAAGACTATACAGGGCTGGACAGCCTTATATTTAGCGTTACCGATAGTGTGCTTTCGGATATAGCAACGGTTTCAATTACGGTTACTGCAGTAAATGATGCGCCAGTAGCGGTTACTGCAGCAGTGACAACCGAGGAAGATATGGATTATGGTGGGTTAGTATCTGCTTTTGATATTGATAATGATCCATTGACTTACAGTCTACTAACTGAGCCATCGCATGGTACGGTAGCTATTACTGATAGCTCAGCTGGTACATATACCTACAGTCCTAAAGTAAATTATAATGGCAGTGATTCATTTACCTTTACTAGCAGTGATGGTACGCTTTCGGATACAGCGAAAGTTTCAATTACAGTAAATTCTGTAAATGACGCTCCAGTAGCGTTTGCGGAAAGAGTGACAACCAATGAAGATACAGAATACAGCGGATCAGTATCTGCTTCTGATGCAGAAAACGATACACTGACATATAGTATTCTCACCAATCCATCAAATGGTACCGTATCTATTACCAACAGTTTATTGGGGTCATTCACCTACAGTCCAACGATAAATTACAACGGGAGTGATTCGTTCACATTCACCGCCAATGACTATAATTATTCAGATACAGCGACGGTTTCAATTACGATCACTGCGTGGAATAATTATGCGCCAGATCGATTACCAGCCGTTCATCTGGGGCATTTACCTACAGTCCTACGGCAAATTATAACGGTAGTGTGTCCAGGTATTTACCTATATAAGATGCAGGCTGGTGAATACATGCAGACCAGGGAGATGGTGCTGTTGAAATAGTATCATTAAATATGTAAACATCAAGCCCCGCCCACTTGTCCAGCGTAACGCAGTGCAGATGGAGCGGGGTTTTTTGTTTATGGACATTTAATACTGGCGGGTTGTAATATTGCTCTTCAAGGAGGGTGACATGAACGAAAATTATGATTTCGTAATCATTGGTGCCGGTTCTGCCGGTTGTGTGCTGGCTAACCGACTGAGTGCCGATGGTCAAAATAGCGTATTGATCCTAGAAGCCGGCCGGAACGATAAAAAACAGGATATACATATTCCTGCTGGTTTCCCAAAACTTTTCAAGACTGAATTTGACTATGATTACTTGACGACACCACAGGCAACCATGAAGGACCGGGAATTGTATCTGCCCCGGGGAAAAACCCTGGGGGGATCCAGTAGCATCAATGCCATGGTCTATATCCGTGGCAATCGACAGGATTATGATGAATGGAGTGCCCTGGGCAATGAGGGATGGTCGTACGATGAGGTTCTTCCATACTTCAAGAAGGCAGAAAACCAGGAAGTGATCAAGGATGAGTACCATGGTCAGGGTGGACCACTGAATGTAACCAACCGCAATTACACCAACCCGTTGTCAGATGTATTCGTTATAGCAGCGCAGGAATTGGATTATGATTTCAATCCTGATTTTAATGGAGCGCAGCAAGAGGGATTCGGATATTACCAGGTAACCCAAAAAAACGGTGCCCGCTGTAGTACGGCTGTGGCCTACCTGCACCCCGCCGCTGCCCGCAAAAACTTAACTATTGAAGTCAATGCGCAGGTCGAGCGCATCCTGATCGAAAACGAACGGGTAACTGGTTTGATCTACCACCGGTATGGAGAAGCACACGAAGTACAGGCCAATAAGGAAGTGCTCCTGAGCGCAGGAGCCTACAACAGCCCCCAGATCCTGATGTTATCTGGCATTGGTGATGGAGAAGAATTAAAAAAGCATGGAATATCGGTAGCAAAGCATCTACCCGGAGTGGGAAAGAACCTCCAGGACCATATGGTTTATTTCACTATTTTCAATTCGAGCTACAAGGATTCTCTGGATTCAGCAGAAAACTTCCCTGTGGTGGTGAAAAACTTGCTCAACTACCTTCTTTTCAAAAAAGGACCATTTACCAGTAATATTGCCGAAGCGGGTGGGTTCGTCCAGTCTTCTCCGGATCAACCTGCTGTGGACACACAGTTCCACTTTGGACCCAATTACTACGTAGAACATGGTTTTAGCAACCCTGAAACAGGCAACGGGTATTCTATTGGAGGTGAATTACTGAATCCCACCAGTAAGGGAACAGTTACATTGTCATCCTCAGATTTTAAGGCCAACCCTGTCATTGACCATAATTACCTCAGTACTGACGATGATGTACAACGATCTATCTGGGGATACAAGGTTACAGAGAAAATCGGTTTAGCCGAGGCCTTCAAACCTTATCGTTCTGGTTACTTTATGCCGGAAGAGCCGCTAACCGATGATAACGCTATTGAGGATCTGATTCGGGAAACCGGAGAAACTCTGTACCATCCTACAAGTACCTGTAAAATGGGTACAGATGATATGGCGGTGGTTGATCCAGAGTTACGGGTGCATGGCCTTACGGGATTACGAGTAGTTGATGCAGCGGTAATGCCCAATGTAATTCGCGGCAATACCAATGCTCCCACGATCATGATCGCCGAGAAGGCTGCTGATATGATCCTGAAATAGCTCGATTTATCCAATAATATTATGAACTTGATCCTACTGCTGGTAATAAGTCTTTGGTTTTGTCCCGCAGGTATGGCCCGTGATCTGCCGGAGGACACTCGGATGGAATGGTGGCGGGAAGCCCGTTTTGGTATGTTCATTCATTGGGGATTATATTCCATTCCCGCTGGCGCATGGGAAGACAAGACCACCCATGGTGAATGGATCCGACAAACTGCCCAGATTCCTATTGAAGTGTATGATCAATTTATCGGTGAATTCAACCCGCTAAAATTTGATGCGGATGAATGGGTTCGCATGGCGAAAGCTGCCGGGATGAAATACATTGTTCTCACTTCCAAGCATCATGATGGATTTTGTCTATTTAATTCCAATTATACTGATTTTGACATCATGAATACACCGTTCAAGCGGGATATATTAAAAGAACTAGCCGATGCCTGCCGGGATCAGGGGATCAAATTGTGCTGGTACCATTCCATTATGGATTGGCATCATCCCGACTATCTGCCCCGCCGCAGCTGGGAAGACCGTTCTGCGGATGGTGCCGAATTAGATCGATATATCACGTACATGAAAAACCAGCTCAAAGAATTAGTAACCAATTATGGTGATATTGGGGTACTCTGGTTTGATGGAGAATGGGAAGATACGTGGCATCATGAGTATGGGCAGGATCTTTACGATTATGTGCGCAGTCTGCAGCCCAGTATTATTATTAACAATCGGGTCGATGTAGGCCGCTCCGGCATGCAGGGTTTAACTAAAAAAGGGTCCTACGCCGGGGACTTTGGTACACCCGAACAGGAGATTCCTCCTACAGGTATCCCTGGGGTGGACTGGGAAACCTGTATGACGATGAATGATCATTGGGGCTACAACAAGAATGATAATAACTGGAAATCCGATGTGGACCTGATCCGCAAGCTGGCTGATATTGCGTCGAAAGGCGGTAACTTTTTACTTAATGTGGGACCCACTGCAGAAGGTCTGTTCCCCCAACCCAGTATTGCTCGGCTACATGCAATTGGTAGATGGATGCAAGTCAACGGGGTTGCGATTTATGGAACCAGCGCCAGTCCGTTCAAGGATCTCTCCTGGGGACGCTGTACCCAAAAATCCATCAAGGGGAATACCCGCCTCTATTTGCATGTGTTTTCCTGGCCAGCGGATGGTCAGTTGGTCGTCCCCGGTATTTACAATAACCCCGGTGACGCTTTTCTATTAGCCGCTCCGACCAAGAAATTGGCTGTGCACCGAAAAGAAGATGCTCTGGTGATCAATCTACCGGAGACTGCGCCCGATCTGATCAATAGTGTAGTTGTCTTGGATGTAGCCGGAAAGCGAGAGTGCGCAATATAAATTTATAAAGGTGAAGCCGCTGCAGGGATTGGCAGTGCGCGAACGCCGCAAGGGGTTGCGCTACGGATATTATGAGGGCTCGTGGGATCAATTACCTGCATTTGGTGCGCTCGCTTCTGTAAAGGAAGGCGTGATCAGCGATTTTGATTTTTCACCGCGGAATCAAAGCGAATACTTCGGCTTTCGATACGACGGGTTCATCCGTTTACCGGAAACGGGCATTTATTCGTTTTTTACAGATTCCGATGATGGGAGCCAGCTGTTTATCGGGGATAAACTGGTTGTGGATAATGACGGTTTACACGGCATGACGGAGGAAACAGGCGTCATTGCACTTCGTGCTGGTTTTCATCCCCTTCGAGTCACTTTTTTCGAAAAGACAGGCGGGGATGAATTACAGGTCTATTATCAGGGACCAAACATCAAAAAACAGACTATACCACCTCAGGTTTTATTTTTTAATAAGTGATTTTATCATAAAACATAATATAATACTCTGGTTTGCAAGTATCCTGGTACTCTGCAGACTGTTGAAACTCAACAGATTGTTAAGCAAAAGTTGTAGAATTGGCTGGTTTAATGACCGGTTAATGAACCCTGGAAAATCCCGTTACGCTAGATTTTTTGTTTATAGACATTTAGGTCTCTGATTTCGTAAAATGACCCTGCCTTGTAATTATAGCTAACTTAAGGAGTGTGCTTTGAATCGCATTGCAATTAGTTTATCTATTGTTTCAATAACCTTTGCAGCCAGCACCAATGTGCCTGCGGATTCATTAACCAACCAGGTTGGAAAAAGCCAACCGGGGAATCGTAACGTTAGACCTAAACAACGGGTTATTGCTACCAAAACCATCGAAAATGCTCATTTTGATTTTCTTCGTGCGCTGCATGCTGAAGAACCCAAAAAATCCGGTAAACTTTTGGGCCGTTTGTCCCGGTCTTCTAAGGACCTTCCCGGCTATAAGATTAAAGAATACAATTCATATCTTAAATCCTATTTCCCCAAAGCTTCTTCCGACCATGTTCAGCGGTATATGATTGAATCCTACATCGTACAGAAAAAGTGGGATGAAGTCCAGGTAGGCTTATTGAAGTTTGCCTACCTTTATCCAAATTCTTCCATCTATAAGAAAGTGTTGGATAATGGATATACCTTATTGCAAGAAGAAAAATATTTTGGATCCGTTCGGGATAAACTTATCACATTGTTAAATGATGCGCCGAAAACAGGGAAGATGCATAGCCGTTATTTTGATTTCCTTGCGGCAGTTCACGGCTTTAAAGATAAAAGGCTAAGGTCAATATTTGAGCGGGAATCTTGGGAATTTCTTACACGGTATGCTAATCGATCCAGGGGTAGCACGGTTCTCATGTGGCTGGCGCAATTGGAACAGGAAAATAATAACTTTCATCCTGCAGTTATGATCTATGAAAAGTTGATGACCTTGTACCCAGCGAGTCAGGATTATGCAGCAGCATTGTATCAGGTTGCAATGCTTAAACAGGAAAAATTTAGAGATTATAATGAAGCGACAGTTAGTTTTCGCAAATTTCTGAAGCAATTTCCGGAACATAATTTTGTAGCACATGCCCAATATCGCATTGCAACTATGGCTGATAAAAACTTTAGTGACTGGTCAACGGCTATTAAGGAATATGGAAAGCTTGCTGCCAGCCATCCCAACTTCAAGTACACGATCCCCAGTTTGCTCCGCATCGGCGAGATTCAAGCCACAAAGCTGAAACTGAAAGAAGAGGCTATTAGCACGTACAACCGTATAGCTTCTGAGTACCCTGACAGCACAATCCAAGCCACGGAAGCGCACCAACGTGCTGGGAAATTGTACGAAAATGGCAAGGAATATGAAAAGGCCATTGATCAATACATGGCTATACATGAAAATTATCCCGGGACAGAAGGCGCTTTGGAAAATCTGGGGAAATGTGCAGTTATTTATGAGAAAAAACTGAAGCAGAAAGATAAGGCCATTGAAATCCTAAATACTATTATTAAGGAATTTCCTGAATCCAAAAACGCAAAGCGGGCAGCAAAACGGATAAAAAAACTCAATAAATAATAACCGGATGGCTAAAGGAATTAAAAATGAGACCAACGTTCCACCTGGTGAAGTTGTTTTATTATAAGAATGGCAATTTTATTAGGTGTAAAATCATCAAAATGAAAGGATATTAATTGGATGAATAATAATAATAGCAATAGTGGATCAAATAGAGAAGATAATGAACGTCGTGATAGTGAAGATCGTCGGAAACAAAATGTACCTGTAGATGATGATAGACGATTAGTAAAGGAAGATCGACGCAATGTTTAATAAAAATATTGTTTTTTTAAAAGTTTATCAAATTAGGATTAAAATTGAAGTTAAATACTATCAATGACCAGGCATTCAACAGATTTATAAGAAATATTGTTCTAACATTTTGGTTAAGTATTTCTTTTTCTTTATTTGGACAGGATTGGCCCGATTTAAACCGCTACAGGGATGATAACGCCAGGCTTGGCTTGCCGGCAACAAACGAAACCAGAGTAGTCTTTATGGGTAATTCAATTACGGAGGGCTGGTCAAATTTTCTTCCAGAATATTTTTCCGCCAAGTCATATATCAATCGCGGGATCAGTGGACAAACAACCCCGCAGATGCTGGTTAGATTTAGAGCGGATGTGATCGATCTTCAACCACAAGCTGTGGTTATTTTAGCTGGTACCAATGACATCGCCGGCAATACTGGCCCAGCCACTATTAAAATGATCGCTGATAATATCATCTCCATGGCGGAACTGGCCCGGGTGAATAATGTCCAGGTGATCATATCTTCGGTGCTGCCGGTCTATGATTATCCCTGGAAACCAGGATTAGAACCCGTGGTAAAGATCAGCCGGTTAAATGAGATCTTAAAAAATTATGCGAGTAAACATGGCCATACTTACCTGGATTATTATACAGCGATGGCAGATGATCAAAAAGGACTCAAGGAAGACTATACCTATGATGGTGTGCACCCCAATAAAGCGGGCTATCAAATAATGGCAACTCTTGCTGAGGAAGCTATAGCAAAAACATTGGGTCAACCTGGGGGAAAAAGGTAGGTTGTGCATAATCGCAGTCGAGCCTGGATGGCCTATTGCACTAGGTAAAATTGTATTTTCAATAATAATTTGTGTTGCAACCAATGAATAGATTATATTTGCTATTATTTTAATCGGTTCTATTGCCCATTATTATAATATAATTAAGTTCAATTAACAGTGAGGAAATAATGCAAAAAGGAAAAGTTAAATTCTACAATACAACGAAAAGATATGGTTTCATCACAGGTGATGATGGGACAGACTATTTTTTCCATCAAACTGGATTATCTGATGATATTTATGTCAAGGATAATGATAATGTAGAATTTGAGGTTGCTGACGGAGATAGAGGGCAAAAAGCCGTAAATATATCGCTCGTAGATTAACCGCAAAAACCCCGCATTGCGGGGTTTTTTGTTTATAGACAATTATAATCCTTGAGACTTAATATTGCTCTGCAAGGAATTCTAATTCGAACAATTACAAGGTCTATGGATTGAGTTAAATCATGGGCATATGTATCCAGACTTACGATATCTTACGGACGGACTTATTCAAGCCGGCTGCGGTCCTAAAAGCTGATTATTTCAAACAGCATCTGCTGGATAACATATTTCAGAAAAATCCGTACAAACTGGTAGGGACCAAGCATGATGGTTCCCGGACCTTTGATGACTACCTCGATAATGACAATCTACCAGAATACTGTTTCAGGGATCAGACTAATGATAGAAAATTTTGGGTAGAGATAGAACATCGCAGCAGGTGGCGCGGAGGATACCCTCATCAATATGTGC
Organism: uncultured Fidelibacterota bacterium; assembly: GCA_913062595.1. Taxonomy (GTDB): domain Bacteria; phylum Fidelibacterota; class Marinisomatia; order Marinisomatales; family TCS55. Next base: position 1,762 of record CAJXWT010000045.1, on the reverse strand, counting down.
TCTCCATCGCAGGGAAACGGTTGGCCCGCTATAAAAAATATGATGCGCTCAGACGCATGTTCTTAGGGATCACCGTTGGGGGTGAGAATAAATACGGTGATCTACTGGAATACTATTTAGTGCCGGTCAGATTTATCAATTCCGGCAGTGTAATCTACAGGAAAATGCTGCAGTACTTTGTAGTCAGGGATGTGGATTCAGCAGTGCATGATCCGGAAAGTCCATTGTCATCTGCAGCGCTGTGGGCCCGTTTCAACTGGAAACGTACCGCCTCTGGCAAAGAAATCCGGCAATGATTGTCTGGACCTGGCGCTGGAAAGATGATGATGGTATCCGCTATACGGAACGGTTCTACGATGACGGTTCCAAACATGTGACCGAATATCACCCCGACTTTGTCTGGGATTATCGCGTGACCAAGGATGGCAAAAAATTGGCTGAAGTCCATATGCCCAAGTTCGATGACCTGGATGATAAATGATTGATCCGGCATAGCCTGAAAACACCCGGATCCTCCGCGTGCCGGTATAAGCGGATATAACCTGTAGAATGTGATATAAATCATTTAATAAAAACCTCTGCGTGCTTTATATTATACTATCGGTGAATAGCCGGTAAGGTAAGGGGTTAGTTTGTCCCGCGGCATTGTTGCAGTAAAAAGATTAAAACCGAATGAGGTATTATGAGATTGCTTAAACATGTTCGGGTAGCGGATGTTGCCCCGATTTTATTTCTAGGTTGCACGCCCTGTCTACTCTTTATTTTTCTGTTAACACCGCTAGATAATATCTACGCCCAGGATGACAGTGGCGAAATATTCTGGGGTGATGAGGAGGAAGATGATGAATTCTTCGAGGAAGATGAGGAATTCTTCGAGGAAGATGAGGAATTCTTGGATGAAGATGCGTTCTTTGATGAGGAAGAAGGAGAAGATGAATTCTTCGAAGATGAGGGTGAATTCGAAGAAGATGAATTCGATGAGGGAGAACTTTCCAGTACTGAATTATCCGATGTCGCCTTGAAAATGGGCTATACGCTTACCATCCATGGTGCATCACCCGGGTTGGTCAGCCATTCGCTCTATACCTACAATTCCTTTGTGAATTTCAGACTGGGAGTTGAAATGCCCGTACTGATGCAGGTACTGGGGATACGCTTCCGGTTAGGGGCTGAATTGGGGACGATGAAGTTCGAGGACTATTATCCGCCCGCCACAGCCACTTATTCCGGGATGACACTCATAGGTCTTGTGTCGATACCTGCCGGAGCCAGTCAGGTGAAACTGGGCGGCGGACTCGTTGGCAGCAGTGTCGGCATTATGGTAGAAAGCACCTACGGTCTTACTATCGGCAATGCTCTGGGAGTGCGGCTTGGTATGCGCTATACTGGTAGTACTGGGGCCAAGAATTCAGACGATGTGGCCTTTGAAGGCCCGGCCAGCTGGGTCGAAGGCGTTTTTGTATTGGCGATCACTCTTTAATCTGTTTTATTATATTATAATTGTGATTAAAGAATCACTAAGCTAGTGAATAAGTTATTATCCATATTTTTCTTTATGTTAACTGTGGTTTGTTTTTTGCAAGCCGCACCTCAAGTAACAGGCACAATCAGTTCAACCACTAACATAGATGGCTATTTCAATCAATCCTCGTCATATATTCAAATTGAAATTCGGTTAACTGGATCTGATGCCGACGATGTTGATATGAGTGGTGCTTTGGTGAATTTACTATATGGTTCTAGCACATCTGCAAGTATAACT
>CAJXWT010000044.1 GCA_913062595.1 uncultured Fidelibacterota bacterium | reverse complement strand
TACTCCTTGAAACATTTTATAAACCATTTCATGCTAAAATATACCAATCATCCCACAAACAAAAAACCCCGCTACTTGGCGGGGCTTGATTGTTATTAATTTAGTTTATTAATTAAGATGATCTACAAGTTCCCAAATCTCAGATCTAAGAAAATTTCTTGATTTTACTGTTGCTTCATTCACTTCACTAAAATCAACATCTGGATGGGCTTTTTCTACTGCTTTTGTAAAAGTGTTACTATTATATGAATCATCTATCGTAGAAAAAGTAGTATAATCCTCCCAAGTAACATAATCGTGATCTAACTGTGTTTGTCCAAACGCTACAAACCTTTTTGTTAAAACCTCCCATGAATTGATAACTTTCCGCTTAATCCTTTCTTTATGGATAGGTTTCCACCATTTCGATTCAAGTCCAACAGCATCCTGACCTGCAAGAGTTTGCATGAAGGTAACAGTTATATCTTGACCTATTTTACCAGAACTAAAGGCGGATAATTCTTTATTATTACCCTTTAGGGCTTGATCATAGACAAAAAAGACATCTCGTCCAGTATGTAAACGAGCTTCCGAAGTTCTATTCCAAAATCCACTTAAATCTTCATTTGAATATATTTTACTAATAATCTCTTCTTCATCATCAATATTTCGATCTAGACTACCTAATCCATCATAAACAGAAACTGTAACATAATTGTAGTGATTTTGTGTACCAGCTCCTCTTACCCTATATAATGACCAAGATACTTCGAATTCATGTTTTTGATATGCTTTGTGAACAGGCTTCCATACTTCACTTTCAAGATTTATATATTCATCAACACTAGCAGGTTTGACATTCATGTAATCGAAAGTTACAAATGCTCTTGATTGAGCAAACGAAAATGAAAATACCACTATTGAGACAACTATCAGATTATTCAACATTGATTTTATAGACACTTTACCCTCCTTTTATTTATTATCTTGAAATTAACTAGCCTTTATTGATTGTTATCAATTCACCAAAAGCATCGGCTACTAACTGTAGGAAATTATTAAACACCAGTCCTAAATGTCTATAAACAAAAAACCCCGCTGATGTTCCCAGTTTGAAATACTGTTTCTAGCAAACTCTTGTAGACGAGTGTGCGTGTATGACAAGTTATACTAACCCATACTCTCTATGAGAGATTATGGTTGGGAATAATTTAAGTACTACTATAGTAGAAATTTATGCAGGTCTATAAAAGTTTATTCTAGTTTATAGAGGAGCGGAGAGAGAGGGATTCGAACCCTCGATACGGAAAAACCGCATACACGCTTTCCAAGCGTGCTCCTTCAGCCACTCGGACACCTCTCCAATTATTCTTGTTTTTGAATTTACAGTAAAGTGCGATATAAATTAAGCGGACTCGTCGGATTTGGTTGAGGTAACTTTTCCTAATCCGTCCGCATTTTCAGCCTGTTCCTCGTTAATTGCATCAACGTCTTCTATTTTTTCGGCTTCAGTTCCATCACCTTCATTCCCAGCTAGTTCATTCACTTCTGCTGCAGACTCTCCCGCAACAACATCTGCCATTTCTCCCTGCACATCATCATCCGCTGCCTGTTCATGGTCGTCAGGACCATCAGCCCCATCTTGTTCTACAGTCTCTACATTCGCTGCAGATTCATCAACCGGCATTTCCATATCAATTGCCTGGGCTTCTTCTTCCATCCGCTTAAGTGCACCATCAAGATTTTCACCTTCCTTAACCTGTATCATTTGTTCATTAAAGCGCCAGTACCCCGTTTTCTCCGATTGCACACTTTTGATGTACTTAATATAAGTACTTAGATTTTTTTTCTTCTTTTTTGCTACTTTTTCCGCAAAAGATAATTGTTTAGCCATAAGTAAATTTATCCTGTATCAGTTTATATAAATTTTGCCGGCAAATTTAGTGCGCATCGATTGGAAGTCCAACGCCAATCCAGCATTGGTATTTACGGTGTATACTTGTACTGCATGATCTGGCCATCTTCCCAACTCTCCGGCTTTGTCTCACCCGTGATCACGTTCAAGGTTTCATTATCACCGAATTCAAAAAGACTGATGCGCCGTATCCCCGAGCGGTCCAAGGACCAGTCCAGCGCCCAGGGTTTGGACGAATAATCCAATGTAAAGCTTCCTGACTCCCGGTTGCTTACCCGTATCCCCATCTGGATCCATTGTTCAAATTCACCTGTTGTGCCATCGCTTCCTTCAGCGGTTGTGAAGTTCCATACGACAGTAATTACCGCACCTTCAAAAATCCATTGTCCATCTATGGGCCGTACATAGTCCACATTATTCGCCCGTGCCGGATCACTTTCATTACCTGCCGGGTCCGTACCCCGCAACGTGACTGTATATGTGGTACTGGACAATAGTTCAGTGCTGTTCTGCAATACTATTGCATCATGATCACCGGCTTCCTTTTCACCCTCCTCCATTTGGATTGTATGAGGCGCATTGTTATCTCTATTACCACCGCTGCGGTCCCAGGTCAATGTTCCTTCTTCCAGGTTTTCAGATGTACTGTAACTTATTTTTCGTCCAATAATTACCTTATCCGGCTCTGGGATCAACATGGTAATGATCGGCTTGGTAATATCATATAAAATTGATCCCCTAACCGCCACATTACCAATGTTACCTGCCCGATCATTACCGGAAAACTCGATTTTATAGGTAGCACCATCAATTAAAAATGGGGCCGGCGATAACGGATAAGGGTTCGTTGCGCCCTCCTGCAATTTTCTTGGATCCAAATTCATGCTATGGGGACTGCCCGGATCTACAGGACCGCTCAACCAGGTATAGGTAAATGTTGCCTCCCGCAACTGCTCAGAAAGTTCATAACCAACATCCGTATTATTGATGGCCGGTCTATCTGGTGGATCCATGATTGCTAACACCGGTGCTTCTGTATCAAAATGCAGATTATCCATCACTGTAGGTGCCGACATATTGCCGGCCAGGTCTGTACCATTCAACGTCAGTTGATATATTGTTCCATTCACGAGGTTCGGCGCTTCAATGGCGATGGTCTCCTGCGGACCAGATCCTAAATATTCAACAGGTATATCCATAGTGTAGGGTGACCCACCATCGGCTTCGCCGTCCGTCCGTTCCCATGTAACCGATCCTGCCAGCAGTATCTCTGAATTAGTGAACTGCAGCACAGCCGAATTCACATAACTACCCGCTGCAGGTACAACAGCCAGAAATGCAGGCAGGGTGATATCATAGGTTACACTATCAGCCAATACAACGGACAATTCATTTCCAGCGCGGTCCGCAGCATCAATAAGTAAGCGGTACATTACACCATCTACCAGTGCAGACTGATTGCTAAAGTTTTTCCGGTTAAAAACACCTAGTGACAGTTCCATATCTTTAAGTACTACGTTGTGCGTGGAATCATCTGCTACGGAAAAAGGTTCCCAGATGATCGTACACCGACTAAGTATCTCGTTCAATTTATACGAGAGGTCAGGAGCATTGAGAAATCCGCCAGTGACCGGTATAGTAACCGCAAATTCCGGCACAATGTCATCATAAATCACACCCTTAACAGTGCGGGTTGTTTTATTGCCACCCAGATCAGTCGCGGCCAGGGTTATCGTGTACACGGTATTATTTACCAGCGTTGGAGCCTCCGTCAGACGAATATTTTCGTAACGTCCTTGTGGTAGGAACGTATCCGGCAATAAGGCCGTGTGCGGCGCATCCGGGTCTGCGGTGCCCCCTGTTCTAGTCCAGACAAGTTCAAATTCCCGCAATGATTCATTGGTAGAGTAAGATAATCCGCGGTAGTTGATATAATCACCCGCACCAGGTGCAAGTATCGCGATGGCCGGTGGAATGGTATCATAAGTAACATTTTCGATTAATATTGGTTCATTGGGGTTACCAGCCCTGTCAAATACGGATATGCCTATATCATAACCTGATCCACTTTTTAACGGTAATGGTTTATCCAAATCCACAACAGCATCTTCCAGGGTGGTGAGCTGTACGTCCTGTAATTCAAGGGTGTAGGGACTACTACTATCGTAGGTCCCCCGGACCCGTTCCAGCGTCACTGTGCCTGACGCCAATGGCTCACTAAGATTATAGTTTAATACCAAATCAAAATAATACCCGTTTTCCACAGGTTCGATTACAGAAAATACGGGTGTTGTGATATCATAGGTAACACCAGGGATCTCGATCGGATCAGCAACATTATTGGCCATATCCATTGCCACAATGGTTATATCATACACAGCCCCATCCACAAGTGTAGCCTGATCACTGAAATTCACTTCCTGATAAAAGCCCTCAAAGCGAAATGTTGTTGGTATTTCAATAGTATGAGGACTGTTTGGATCGGCAGGTCCACCTACATGCTGTAGGGTGATGGTTGCTTCCCTGAGTTGTTCATTTGTGGAGTAAGTGAATTTTGGCGCATTAAAGAAACCCTGCACTACTGGATATTCCACGATCACTATCGGAGGATTAATATCATAGAGTACGTTACTAATCGGGGTGAATTTGGCCTTGTTGCCGGCCCGGTCATTACCATCAAATGTGATCACATACCGTGTACCATCAACAAGATTTCCTGCTAATGCCAGCACCCAATCAGTATGCATCCCTTCCTGCAGGCCTTCATCCAATAGAGCAATGCGATGGGGGGATCCGGAATCAGAGGTACCGCTGCCGCGCGTGAAGATAAAATCGCCCCGGTGCAGGTTTTCAGAATTCATGAAACTGATATCAACCGTGTTCAATATTTCAGAATCTATGGGTCGAGTCATGGTCACCACTGGTAGCGTATTATCGAATAAAACATTATCTGCTACAATCACATTCGAAGCATTGCTCGCCAGATCTATACCTTTGAATTCATAACGGTAGATCGCACCATCAGTCAAGGTAGGAGCATTGGTGATAATGGCACTATCCACCCGCCCTGCTGCAAGCTCATACATCACCATCTCTACGTTATGTGGAGATATTGTATCTGGTGTACCGCCAATGCGGGATATCGTAAGATCAGCCTCGAGCATGGTTTCACTGAAGTCATAGGTAATCAGGGGTATATTCAACGCACCATTTTGTGCTGGTTCGATCAAGTCGATCACTGGTTTTGTAATGTCATAATGAATGTTGGTAACCGTATATCCATCGGCAACATTGCGGGCACTATCTATTCCATTAAGTGAATAAGTATAAAATGAACTATCAATCAAGTTAACTGAATTAATTAGCACGGTTTCAAGATAACTCCCTGCTTTCATTTCATCCTTCGTCAATTGAATTTCTATAGGTGATCGAGAATCCAGTTTCCCACCCGTATTGACAACAGTCAGGGATCCCTCCCGCAAATCTTCACTCAATGTATAGCTAACCTTTTCAGAATTCGCATAGGGCCATTTAAATGAATCAAATACTGTTTCACTGGCCATTGGTTTTGTGATCACCACAAAAGGCTTTATTTCATCAAACCGTACATTTGGTATTATGAATTCAGAGACAAAATTACCTGCCGAATCGCGGCCAGTATAGGTGACGGTGTAAATGCCCCCAGAAACGAGGCGTACCATACTGCGCGGTAATCGTCCACCCCCTGGACCGGCCTTTAGTCTGCTGCCGCTCAGACGAACCAGGTATTCTCCATCTGGATCCGGTTCACCGCCTACATGGTTAAAAACAATACGGCCAAAAATAAGATCTTCGCTGAGAGTGTAGGCCAAATCGAGTTTATTGACCCACTCATTTGCGTCAGGTTTCAGATCAAAAAATATTGGGTAGGTAAAATCATATTTTACGCGACGAACCCGATTAATTGCTGACTGGTTACCGGCTCTGTCTATACCGGCCATAGTGAGGTCATACCAGGAACCATCAGTAACTTGAGGTAATATTGAAAAAAGCGTGGAATCATGACCTCCCGGCGTTATATCATCCGCTGCCAGTTCAATCCTGTGCGGACTCAAGGTATCAATCCCTGTTTTAATTTCCCATGTCACCACTGCCTGTATCAGCGGCTCACTGATCGTGTAACTGACTGCTTTGTTATTAATATAACCACCATTCGCAGGTTTGGTGATAGTCAATATTGGCGGTGTAACATCATATATAATTCCCTCTGTGAACCTGGTTTGGTTGGTATTACCAGCCAGATCTGTAATATATAACAATAGGTCATAATGGGTGTTCTCGTTCAAGGATATGGCATACATAATCAGGCGGTTTTCTCCAGCAGCCAGGTCCCTGCTTCGAAGGGCAACCAGTTTTGCATCACCCTGTGGATTGACCCAGAACATTTCAGCAGCTAGCAGCGGCTCACTATTACTAATCGTAACCGCGTTTGTGTTCACAAAAGAACTTTCCAGCGGGTCCAGTATTGTGGTAACTGGTGGTGTAATATCATAATGGTAATCTGTAATCAATATTGTATCGTTCCAGTTGTTGGCAATATCATAACCAGCCAACTGAATGGTATAAATGGCACCGTCCACCAGTGGCAATTGGTTTACCAATGTATCCCGGGCATGGAAGCCCTGCGAGAACTCCACCGAATCCAGTTCAAATTCCACTTTTGTACCTGGCTTCAGCGAACCGGCTTGTTCGGTAAAAAATACCTTCCCATAGTATAAATCCTCTGATAGGGTAAACTCGAAAAGTGGATTATTAGAATAGGTATTTGACTGCGGGAATATATCAGAAAATTCAGGCAATGTTCGATCAACGTGAAAATTATATAGGCCAACAGGATTGGCAAAATTTCCCGCCAGATCCTGGGCTTCAAAACCGATCATATAGGTAGAGCTGTCCCGCAGATCCGCCTGTGCATAATCATCCGAATTATGTACACCGGCAATTAACCCATCAGGAGTGATAATCACTTCAGCGGTCAAACGTTTTCGCTCGGCACTAGTGCCAACATAAATAATTCGCGCACTGCGTAGGTCTTCCGAAGTGGAATAATTGATGTTTGTACTGGGTGTATAGTGATTATTCCCTGGTGCAATGATGGTTAGAACTGGTGGACTAATATCAAATGTCACCCGATCATTGATCACCATATTGCTCTCATTACCCGCTGGGTCCTTACCAAAAAATGATACTCGATATACTGTACTGTCCTGCAGGGTTGTTTGCGCGGTTAAGATCGTATCGATATAGGTACCTTTTTTTCGTTCTTCCTCTGTGAAAATTATCCTGTGCGGTGCGTTAGGATCATCCGCGCCAGCTATCGCTTCCCACAGCAAAGTAGCCTCTGCCAACGATTCATTTATTGAATAACTAATCCTTGTTTCTTTTATAAAACTCTCCGGGATAGGTGTATTTAGAGCCAACACCGGTGGATTTGCATCGTAAACGACACCTAATACGATTGCCGGCTGCGCGGCATTACCAGCTAAGTCATCGCCACTTACAGTAAGTGTAAATTGAGTGCCTTCCATAAGTTCGGGCGTAAACTCCGGCTCTATGGTATGGGCCCCTATCTTAAGGTCGTCACCGCTTATGTCATAAATATGTGGTGAACCCAGATCATAATCACCGCCACTATATTCAAAACGCACTGTTATACTGCCCATGTCCTCGGATAAATCATACGCAATCTGAGTAGACGTAATAAATACGTCAGGACCGGGATTCGTTATAGTGATTACCGGTGGTGTTACGTCGTATTTTACATTTTTTGCTGTGGCCTGGTTGGAAGGGTTTCCCGCCCGATCTTTCCCAAATATTATTACATCGTAATACGATCCATCAACAAGATCTGGTGCGTTTGTAAGCATAATAAATTGTTTTTCACCCGGTTCCCGTTCGAATGGTTCCAGCTGATGAATATGATCCTGCATATCTAATACACCATCTACCCAGGTCCAGGTCGCTGTGGCTTCCAACAGAAATTCACTAATAAAATAGGATAGATTCGTGTTGTTCACCGCTGAAAGGGTCGCCGGATACTGTAATTCTATTTCTGGTGGTGTAAAATCATAAGTCATATTGGAAATCCGTCTGGTGACAGCTTCATTTTTTGCCAGGTCATAGGCATCAAAAATCAAATCATAGCTGGCCCCATCCTTGAGTTTTACCATTGCGGCAAACGTCGTTGTATCATGAAGACCAGCAAGCAGTTCATTACCTTGCAACATAACGGTATCTGGGGTTACGCCTCTCGTATAAAGCTGTGACCAGGATACCTGACCATAAAGTAAATCTTCTGATAGTTCATAATTGAGATACGTTTTTGCCTGATACGTATTATTTGCAGGATGAGTAAGTGTAATGATCGGCGGTGAAAAATCATAGTGCACAGAAGTAACCTTATATGGTATACCTTCATTAGTGGCCAGGTCCGCACCCTTCATTTCCAGATTATAGGTCACACTATCAATAAGATTGGTCATATTCGCTAACAATACATCCGTATATACCCCTTCGATCATTTCCTCTATGTTAATCGATATGATCCGTGCTGATTCCGGGTCTTTTTCTGTATTTAGCGCTGTCCACGTGATCGTACCTTCCCGAAGTGGTTCCGATATTTCATAGGACACAGTGAGATAATTCACATACGCTTCATTGACCGGATCAAGAATTGTAAATACCGGCAGCGTAATATCGTAAGTTATGTCTGGGGTTGTAATGAACCCTGTTTGATTGCCAGCGAGATCCTGACCGATAAATATGAGATCATATATGGTGCCATCCAACAGTTCCGTTTGGTTCTTGAGCATCCAGTTTGTACGCGTATCCCCCTTACGTTCATTGCTTTCCAGGGCAATTATGTGCGGCGCTATTGTATCCCGCAGTCCCTCACGGTAAACCCAGGTGAATTCTCCTGCGGCAAGATCCTCACTTACAATGAATGACAGCCGTGGATTATTAACATGGGACCCAATGGTTGGAAATATCTGTATATAGATCGGGGGCGATATATCATAATAAATCGGTTCTCGGATGGCCGGATCTGAAATATTGCCAGCAGGGTCGATACCGATGAACTTGAAGCTATAGGTTGTCGTATCCATCACCGGTAGTGCATCATCGAGCAAAGCGGCATGCAGGCCCAGTTGCAGTTCTTTTTTTGGCAGCTGGTAGATATGTGGCGACAATGTGTCACGGGTACCAGAAAGGTCCGTTAAAATAATTTGACCGGAAGCCAAGACTTCACTTGCTTCGACCTGCACCTCCAAATGATTCACATAGGTATTGCTCAATGGATAATACATGTAAACCAGGGGTGGAGAAATGTCGTAAAGTATCAGTTCTTCTGCCTGGAAGAAGGAACTATTCCTGGCCCGATCATATGCTGTCAGTTGCAGCGTATATTCCGCACTATCCAGTAGCGGCGTCTGATTATCCAGTATAATAAACTGTCTGGTCCCAAGTTGTAATTCAGCATCGGTCATGGCAACACGATGTATCGAATCCTGGTGTGATGATGTTGGAAAGGGGATCCATTCAACAAACCCCACAGATAATGGTTCGTCTGTCGTAAAAAAGAATTCTGGTTGATTTATGGCTGGCTTCGTACCGATGGAAATGGTCGGCGGCGTAATATCATACATTACGTGCGGGATAACTACCTTAATGATCTCAAATTCGAAGGCACTCTCCCCTGTGAATTCGATATCGTAGATCCCTCCATCCGTAAGATAATTATCCAGCTGCAGATCATACTCGTAATATGTGCGTCGTTCAAACAAACTGTCTGGCATCTTGAAAACATGCACACTGTCCACGTCAGGCACACCTGCGACCCAGCGCCAGGTAATAAAACCGTAATTAATACTATCCTGCAACTCAACGGATATCCTGGTATGATTCACAAAACCACTGTCTACTGGCATGATGGGATTATAGACAGCTTCCAGTGAATCCGGGTTTAATCTGATGTCCATTACCAAGGTACTAACTGAATCATATTCCAGGATCCTGGTCAATTCAGTTTGCGGATCAAAATCATAAGTCCATAAGCGCATAACCCTGCCACCAGGCAATCGTTTCCATACCTGTCTGGTCAACCATCCTTGATCATTATATTCCAGCGTCGCATTGGCATACCCAACCGCATTCACATCTAAGAACTGAAAGAGATAGGGTTTTTCAAATTCATTATAATTGATGATCGTAAAGATATCATCTTTCCAGGTCTCTAGCGAATCGACTCCATAAACATAGGAAATATAATTTGGTGCCTTTCCCCGCAATCCGAATAATGTTTTTCGCACCAGGCGATCTTCCCCTTCATAATCCCGCTTTTCAATGGGGTCATTTGTATCCGTCTCATAGGTAAAGAATTCTTTGGTGACGACAATACTTTTGCGGTTCAGATTAGCCTTTGAAATCAAACGGTCCAGCGCATCATATTCGGCGCGAATGTGCGGTTTGTATCGAATTTCTGATTGGGGAGTGGGGTATCCACTTTTAAAATCGAATTCGTTTACAAAATAAAGTGTTTTTACTGGTGTCTGCTGGGCGTGGGTGAAAAAAGAAATAAAGAAGACAATTATGATCCAGCGGCGCATCATTCAGTTCATGATTTGGGTACGCTGGTTCTGTTTGGTCCGCTGGTTATTTTTCCTGGCTTTTCCAGCGTTTTTTCCGCCAATTATCCAGAGCAAGTTTACGCATATCCACCACGGAATCGGTCTCATCAACAATCTCAATACCTAGCAATGTTTCAATTGCATCTTCTAGCGTGATCAGGCCGGCAACCTGGCCGAATTGATCCTTGACCATGAAAAGGTGTTCTCGACGTTTCACAAATTCATCCAGCACATCACCAACAGAATCATTTTCTTCCACAGTATGGATCGGTTTAGCCAATTCACCCATAGTCACATCAAACTGATCTTCAGCTTTGCTTTTTAACAGAACATGGCGACGCACGATACCAATGATATTATCCAGTTCCTCTTCATATACAGGAATCCGTGAAAATTCAATGTCATTGTACTTGTCCAGAACTTCTCTCACACTACTGGTTTTATCCAGTGCAAAGATCACAGATCTGGGTGTGAGCACCTCCTCTACTGGGATATCATCAAGCATGAGTACATTTTCAATCACCGTACTCTCACTCTCTTCAATCGTGCCTTCATCCTCACCTAGTTCTGCCATTGCGATAACTTCTTCCCGAGAAACTTTATCCCCATTTCCCTCTTTAGCCAACCACTTGGAAAGCAATTCCAGCAGGACCACCAGTGGATAGGTCATAGTGATAAGCACTTGTACCGCAAAAGTAGCAGGAATAAGGATCCTTTTCCAGTATAGTGCGCCGATTGTTTTTGGTATGATCTCGGAGAAGATTAGTATAGATAAGGTCAAAACACCGGACATGATTGCCACCCAGCTGCTGCCAAATTCAATCAAGGTGATCGCGCCAATACTGGCTGCGCCTACCGTGTTTGCTATGGTATTTAAACTCAGGATGGCCGATAAAGGGCGATTAATATTTTCCTTAAAGTAGGACAACTTTTTCCCCAACGCAGGCCGATCCTTTGATACTATACTTATATGGGCATGTGTTACAGAAAGAATAAAGGATTCTAGTAATGAGCATAAAAATGATACACCTAATACAACAAAAAAATAGAAAAATAATCTGCTCATTTTGAATTGAATTTAATGCTGTATTTATCGGACTGCAAATTGCACCCCTTTTTTTCGCAGAATGATCATGGGAATGTAAAACAAACCCAACACAAGAATGCCAAACATCTCAAACCCAATGAAATAGAGGGGCCATTCACCAATGATAAAGAGACTCTCACCACCAGGTTTTTCACAAATGAACCAGTAATTACCGTCCAGAACACTATTCACAAACGATATGACAAAAACACTAGCATTAGTAACCAGAATCATATTTAAAAATGATCCTCTGCGGTAACGCATATTTTCAATGACGATGAGCCAAAGTATATTCAAAATGATTATTCCTTAGGATAAGAATTTTCAAAAAACAGACACATCCAGTGGAAAACGGCCAGGGTACGGTGTAACAATAGCTTGCAGTGCGTCGCGCAGTTAACGGATGAATATATCGAGATGATGCAGTTGATCACAGAAAATTTATCGATGGTTGGGTGTCTTCTAATGCGGAGGTAGACGATACATCCTTGATTTGGTAGATGGTTTTACCCCTCATCACTGGCATCTGCATCTGCACCTGGCTCATCATTTTGAACAACTGGTTCCAGTATTTTTACGGAATGCAGTGGCAGAGTCCATTCGATACCTTTTTCATCAGTTGCAATGACCCGGGTGGGAAAGTGAGCTACGGATACGATTGTGAGCTGCGTTTGGGCAGCTAGATCTCTATTTACTTCATGATGATCAATAGTCGTTTCTAATTTGGCGCCGGCAGCAAACCCAGCGTGTTCAACCGATCTTTCATCATATATTTTTGCCATACTGTACTATTGCCTTTCTGGTCTAATATTTAGAATTGTTCAGTCAGTGTAAGGTTTGATTCAATTTCTGACCGTGAACGCCATAATGGTCGTAACTTTTTCTGCGAGTAAAATTTCACCTGGTCAGTGCGGTGGGGGGATCCTTCTTGAGAAGCATTGCCATAGCCAATACTGGCCATTGCTTGCAATGGATCACCGAATTCAATAATAGCCTGGAAAGAATCACCCCCAACAGCCGCATAGCGATTATTCTCTATTGGGCGGTATCCTGTCACTCGAAATAAGCCATAAGGATCACCGGGGCCGCCATTTGCCGGCAGATCCACATCATCACGGATAATTCGGAATACTTCGCCCCAGGCAATATCCAGTTTACCGTGGTTATCAATAACCTTATTTCCAGCATTGCGCAGTGCCGCCAATCCGGCAGTTATATCCGCAATACCAACAGGTGTATTCATCGGATCTTCTTCAAGCCAAGGTGAATGAAAAAGTTCAGGTTTATCTATATAAAAGCCAATCGCATCAACCCATTCCTTGAATAACACAGCACCACGGCTTTCATTGTCTGTACAGCGATCCCATTTTTTCAATACAGCAGCTGCTTCGTGCAAAAAATTATCATCTGAACTTTCAGCTGCTTCGACCAAGTCATCCACTAATCGGTCCGCCAGTTCCATGCGGGTATCCATCTTATAGGCTAATAGTTCATTGAAGGTAATTTTATCATCCTCATAGGCCATTCTAGCTGATCTCTGAGCACGAAAATGCATAAAGTTCCGGGACATATAATCGGGATAATCGCGGCGATCCAATTCGCGCGGCAGTGTAGTGGTCCATGGTGGATCGTTGGCATTCTGCAGCCACCCTGATTTTGCATCAATCACCTTTGGTAATTCGGTATATGTATGTGTCTCGTGCCAAAGCGTTTGCGGCGTATCACCAGGAACAGTACCCAGCCAATTCCAATCTCCAGCAGGCCTAACCGGGGTCCTGCCGCCAAAAAGGTGCATAATACGTCCGTCACGATCGGCATACATGGTAGTAAAGAATGGATTTTGTAAACGACTGGCCGCTTTTTGGAATTCATCAAAATTTTTCGCCAGTGCCATTCCTAAATATTGTTCAAATATATATGGTTGATCCTGTCCTACAACCCGTAGAGCATAGGCATGATCTTCATCTTCGCGAACTATTGGGCCATGAACCGATTCTTTTATGGTCAACTCTTTTTCTGATAGCACCGCATCCGACTCTCTTACTTTCAATTTCACTGTCCTGGTCGCAAATGGTTTGCTATCATCACCCCATTTATAGCCACCATCAGCAAGAACCAATTTGTACAGATCCTGTCCATCATGTACATTGTTGGTGTGGGCCCAGCCCAGGTAGTCATTAAAACCAATACCAATAAAGGGGCTGCCCACAAGGGTTGCGCCGTATACATTCAAAGTTTTGCAATTTAGTTGAACTTCAAACCAAGTGAACATGTCGTCCCAAGGTAAGTGCGGATTGATGATCAGCATCGCATTACCCGAGGCAGACTTTGATGGACCGATCGCCCAGGCGTTAGAACCCCGGTCTAAACGTATTGATGTCGGATTGAATTGCGTATCCCTTGGGTTTGTGACAAAATGATAGATGATTACACGCTGATAATGAGCCAGTAAATCGGTTGGCTCTATCGGTAGAATAGCTTTGGTATCAGAATCTATTTCATCTGGGAATTGAGCAGCATAATCATTTATACCGGCAGTAAAGCTTTGAAAATACTGTTTGAATTCAGGCTTTTGCAAATCCAGCCATTCAGCAGCTCGCTGTGGAATATTATGCGTGTGTACCCATTGATCAGATATCAGGTAAGATTCGCCAAAATATTCAGCAGCTTGGCCCCGGGCCTGTCCAAATAGCCGCAGCATGAGATTCCCATGGTTACGCATTTGAGCCCAGCCAAAAGCATAAAATAACTGATTATAGTCACCGGCAAAAATGTGTGGGATGCCATAGGTGTCCCACAAAATTTCCGTGTCTTTTTTCTCTACTGTAATGCAGCCACTATATAACAATACTGCGATCAGTATTATCCGGCTTACCGGCGTATATATTTTCATATTGGTATCACTTTTCAGCATTAATCTGCCGCTGCCTTTCAAATAGCACCGCGCTCACAGCAGCAGACACATTTAATGAATTAATTTGACCTTGCATGGGTATGGTCGCCAGGAAATCACATCTCCTGCGCACCAGCTGTCGAATTCCCTGCCCTTCACTACCGACAACTATAGCTACCTTACCAGAATAATCTATTTCATACCATACTTTTGCCTGTTCATCATTTTCTACACCTACAATCCAGAATCCCTCGTCTTTCAGTTGCTGCAATGTTTGTTGCACATTGCCGCAACTGTAGATTGGTAATGTAACAAAAGCTCCTTGGCTAACCTGTAATACAGCATCGGTAAGTTGTGTACCGCCTCTTTCAGGTAGAATTAAGCCATCCAAACCGGCACATTCAGCCGTGCGAATGATCTGTCCCAGGTTTTGCGGGTCAGAGATATGATCCCCCAGCAAAAATCCCATAGTAGGCTTACCATTAGCAAAGGAAGGGAAAGGTGTGGTCACCGGTCCAATAAAGGAAACTGCTATACCCTGCGTGCGGTATCCTTTGTATTTCCTGGCAAACTTCTCATTGGTCCAATATCTAGGTGCAAAAGTAACTTCCTTTAACAAATCTGTAATAACAGGGTCTTTTTCAGCAGGACCATTTTTATGAATATCAATTTCGGTAATTTCAAAGCGATCCGTTCTAAGGACTTGTTTTGCGCTATTTAGTCCGTATACGGTGTGGGTTTGGGGTGCAGTTCTCTGTGATTTCACGCATACCAAAATAGGAAATCAGGATAATGGCACCAAAGGAAATACTGTTGGGATGTCTTCTTATTGTTTTTGTTTGGCCAGATTCTTATCCGGAAAGATGGATAAATTTATTTCTTCTAGTTCCTGGTTGGCAGGCCCCCGAACTACTATCTTCCAATTCCCTTCGAAACCGTTTTTGAGGGTAATATAAGACCAGCAACGCCAGAAACTTGAAAAACCGACCACCATTGGTACTCGGGCCATAAATTCCCCGTTACGGTACCAATAATGACTGATATTGACCGGTGGGCCGAGATTCTGTACAGCCGTAAAACAATATACGCGGTGATTGGTGCTGGGAAATTTATTATTGATATTCACCGGTCGACGCTTTTTCGGATTTACGTATTCCGCATTAACTATATGAACAACATCCAAATCTGCTGAACGTATGGTGGATCGACGCGGCGGTTCCTGCTGCCGGATTGCTATGGAATCTCTTTGTGGTAAAACTCTTTGAAAAATATTGCTACCGGTTTTAGCTGGTTTTTTTTCTACATCAGCAGCGGCTAGGTCACCCTCTTCAATATCAGTTTCTATCTGTTCCATTTCTTCTTCCGCTGGTTCATCGATCTGTGATTCTTGTATATCGGGCTTATCGCGTTTTGATCCTTTTGGACCATTTCTTTTTAACGATGAAAAAAGGCGGCTAAACAAATTACCTTTGGAATCATTACTTGTTTTTTCATCTGGATCGGACAAAACAATATCCGCTATGTCATCTCCTCCAGTGTCTTCAATCTCTGGCTCACGCATATCCACTACTGCTTTGGTATCATCTACGCCAGTTGCTGTATTTGCTAAGTCTGTTTGATCTTGCGTTTTTTCCGCGGTCTTTTTGTTGGATCTTCGTAGATCTGACATTGCCAAAGGCGGAGGCACATTCATGGCTGCCTTCTGTTTCGTACTTTTGCCTTCTTTAACAAGTGGCGGTACAACCGCCCTCTTAATCGCAGAATTTTTATGACTAGTAATGCGTTTATTAATAAACCGTTCCATACTCAGGTCTGCATAGCGGTTCTCATCTTCTGGACCAACGATGGCGCCTAAGGAGTCCAGGTAATATACTTTTTCCTTAAAGTTTGGCGATGTATTCAGAATATAGAGGTCAAAGTCCACCGTTGTGACTGCATTCGCGCGGACAATTACATTATGAATCGCGTCCCCGATCACATTCCCACTGATTGGGGTCTCATACCAGCGACTATCATTCACAGGTACTGGCGGTATACACCAAACCTTGTGCGGACCAATAGTCAATTCAATATTATCATTGATTGGTGTCAGGCCAACATATTCATCATCGATAAATACAGTTACATCATTAATAGTGGATGTTATCTTTAACCGGCCCTTTTCCTGCGGTCCATCTTTTGGTAAAAAGAAATCATCCTTATACCATTTCCTCTTGGGGATGAATAATTCCCGGATGGAAGAACTGGCTGGACCTTTCACGGCTACGTCACCCAGTTTGACCAGGTCATTCATAATGTTAGGGTCATTAAATCGGTGCTGTTTGCCTTCATACATCCTGATAAATTCGGTTTCATTCTCGAGCTTTTTACTATTCGTAAAATCATCAGCATTCGCCATATCGAGCAGTAAAGCATCCAGCATTTCATCAACAGCCAGATTAAGTGTATCAGCGTTAAAACCTAAGTGCATGTAATCAATACTAGGTTCGCGATTGGCAACATCCTGCGCTTTTTTTCGCGCTAAGGGCCGGGTCCTTTCTTCAAAAGGTTTTTCTTTATCTTTTTCAACTAGCGTATCTCCAAGTCGTTGTTTAATTGAACTACTTACCTCATAAACTGCTGAGACTTGCACCGCATTGGATATTTCAGATTTTAATATTTGGATGGAATGGAACGGTTTTTTTACTAAAAATGCGAGCTGGCCAGATTCATGGTTATTTTTTATTACAATATCCTTTACCTGTCTCAGGGCTGGGATTTTTCCTGGAATATCCAGGGAAAATGTTGCGCCATTGACTGTTATATAATACCAGCCATGGGGAGACATCCAACTGGAAACATTATCAAGGTAAATTGTCTCCTCAGAATACAGTGTAAACAGTAATCCATTTGTAAATGGATCCACAAATACATCTGTTATCTCGGGTGAGTTTGAGGCACGAAGTACTGTAAGCAGGGCGAGTAAAGCAAATGCCTTGTATTTTAGACTCCGCATATAGTTCATACTTTTTATATAAAGTATGATTGCGGAATGTATGACATTCTTGTCATTCTGTTCAAGTAGAAGATATATACTCTGATACAAAACACGCGTTACCAGGGTACTTTATCTAATTAAATGCGCTTCGGCCCATTCCGGATCAGCGCTACCAGCATGACAGACTGCACAATTAAATTTCTCAGACAAATCCTTTTTTGGGAATATCTCCTTAAGGTCTGCGCGTATACCGGCTGTCATCGCAATCATTTTACGAGCAATGAGCTTATGTTCTTTATCATCCTTATGAAAGGCATCGCGAACGTGACAAAAAGTACACTTCACTCCCAGGCTTTTCGCGTAGCTTTTCATAAGCAGCTTCAGTTCTGATTCTTCTATTTTTGGATCAAGGACTTTCAGATTCTTGAAATCAGACTGTCCATATACAATATTTGCAAGACCAAGGATGAACAACGGTAAGACAAATTTTATTTTCATGTGTTACTCCTGATAGTTCGGTTTAAATGATTTTTCAATATGGTGGATCAGTGCCAAAATCTGCTCATAAGTTAACGATCCACCAAAATCCGGCATATCATTTCCTTTGCCATCCCTGACGGCGATTATCATTTGCTGTTCATCTATATTATTCCAGAATTCGCGGGCGGTAAAATCCGGTGTTGGCAGATCAAACGCCTGGGCCTCAGGTCCATCACCCAATCCGCCAGGACCATGGCAATCCACACATAAGCGGTTGAAATTCTTTTCTGCACCTATGGCCATGCCCTCACTATAATTAGGATTATCTGGTAGATCTTTATCATCAATTATAGTTAAACCGGTAAGGACCAGCCAGCCCAAACACCAGCTTACTGCAATGGCAGATCTTCTTTTTTGTCCATGATTCCTAAGCCACGGCACAGCAAATAAAAACCCAACACCTAATAGCGGTAAAACGCCACTTTGAATCCAAGGTGCCCACTCCACGTATTTGCCAAATTGAAATAGCCATAGGAAGTACCACTCCGGTCTAGGATTGTATTCTACATCTGCTGGATCAGCAGGCAATTCCAGTGGTGCGCTGAATCGAATTATTAGAATAAAAAATAGAATAATTGAAACTAATAGTGTGACGTTGAACCGCTGGTCGCTGAGATATTGTATGAAAACTGATTTCCAGGAATGAATCAAGAGAAACAGGCATAGGAAGATTGCCGCAGCTAATACAGATCCATGAAGCGTAAAAAACCGGGGCAGTGTAGCACTATTGAACGTTGCACCGCCGCGGAGAAAATCAGCAATGGCAGTACCCATTAAGGGAACCGTCTCCACAATGCCTAAGCGCACCTTTGTACCCCAATACGCATTCTGATCCAGGGCCAGTACATACCCGGTGAATGCACTTCCAATAATCAACAGGTAGAGCACAACACCCAGTATCCAGGTTTTGCGGTATTTGGCAGCAAACCCGCTGATATAAAAACAGCATAGGAACACAAAACCGCTGAACACCAGGCCGGAAGATGAATAATAATGTATGCTGCGCAGCAAATGACCCCCACTACTATATTTTTCCAGATACAGTGTGGCTGGGAACGCATCTGTCAATGATGGTACATATGACCCGGATAGACCCCAGCCGCTGAGGATCACCAGCCCCAGGAATAGCAGGCTGGCGCTAGCGCTGACGGTTATTATCCTTCGCAGAGGTCGCATTAGCCAACCATCTCTTTGGTTTTGGTTCCTGGTCTGAATTTTTCGTATTTAACATAAAGCCGCCCGTCCTGCATTTTTGTATCCAGACGATCCAGTGAGCGCGGGGACGGTCCGGCAAGTACAATACCGTCACTGGCAAAACTACTTTTATGGCATGGGCAACCAAAACCCGCATCATTCTTCCGGATCAGGCACGCCGCATGGGGGCAAATGGCGCTGAAAACTGTGATATCCTGAGCGCTACGATGGATATAGATAAGCTCTTTTTGTTCAAATGTAGCCCAGCGATCCTGTCGCTGAAAAAGCAGCATTTCTTCTCGCCACTGATCTATTGGTAAATCATCGACCCTTCCCGCATCGATCCAGCAATCATCTATCTCGGCAGTCACTGATCTATCTGTCTGCCAAAAATATATTGCTGGCGCACTGATGAAGGATACGATCATACCAGTAGCGACCTGCCAAATTTGTAGGAATTTTCGCCTAGTCATTTGCTGCGGATAATAGGGTGCGCAAGCAATAATAATCAAGGATACTAATGATTATTGACCCAGATCACATATGTGATTATTAATTGACCAAACAGAATTATTTAATTAATATTATCTGGATTGGATACTTGAATTATAAATAGGAGAAATAGTAATGAAATTTAAATGGTTATTTTTACTTCTGCCTGTATTATGGGTAGGATGTGATGAAGCAGAAGAAGCTATAGAAGAAGAGTTGTGTGTTACTGAATCTCAAGCATTGA
>CAJXWT010000043.1 GCA_913062595.1 uncultured Fidelibacterota bacterium | reverse complement strand
ATGTCAAATCTTTACACTTTTCATATAATTTATGGTTTGAATCAATTAACTTAAAATCTCCTAGTTTTGATCCATTAAGAGTATAATTAAAGTGGTGATAAGATTTATTGTTTTTTACATAAACTATTTTTTTATTTTTCTTGGATATTTAGATCACACCAAATATGGTATTGTTTATAATCCCTTTGCCAATCCCAGTTTAAAATTAGATAAAAATATTAATCTCTTAGGAAATACATTGATATAAATGAAAAATTATATCCAATGAGAGTAAGGCCAAGATATACCTGGCATGGTGGATCATCACCTTCTGTTATTTTGAAAAAGAAAAAGATATTTGAAGTTTAGATTTCTTTCAAAAATTTTATTTTTAATTATTAGAATTTTTTAATTGTAACAAATTTTATAAATAACACTTTATTCCTATTGTATCGTGCCATTTTCAAAATCATTCCCAAAACAGAGCAAAACTTCTAATTATCCTCAATGGGAAGAAATTACTTTAACAGAAGAAGAAGAAAAAGCAGTAGAGCAAAAATCAAAAGAAGAAAACATTAAGTTACTCAAGGAATGTGTTGATGACGCTAAAAAAATAATACAAGAAAAAAACCTTAATCCCAGTCAAATAGAATTGATGCATATTGCAATTGCTTTATTTGAAAAACGTGCTTTCCATGAGATTTACTGGAAAGAAAACAAAGCCAAAGAAAAATTTGATGAAATGTTTAATAAGTGATTTTATTTTTCTTCTATTTCTTTTCTATGGTACCTATTGGTTTTTTTATTTTAGAAAGTTTATAAAGACCAACACAAATTAACACAAAATTAATAAATACCCAATTTCCCATAATTAATCTCCCTATTTAATACTATAATTTAACTACTACTTTGGAACATTAGTAGTTCATTGGTTTTTTGAATAGGATTTGCTCTAGTGGTAGTTCCAATTAGTTCCAGTTTTAGAGGATTGTGCAACGGTGTTGCCTCATCTTTGGGATTAGCCACACCCACCCACCCCATCACAAGAACTACTGTATTCCGAATTTATGTATCCCGAATCTGGTGATTCAGGGCTTATTTGGTGCATCAAGTTGCATCAGTATAGAAACAAAAAACCCCTCGAGTTATCGAAGGGTTTTCTTGTGCCGAGACCGAGACTTGAACTCGGACAGTTCTAAAGAACCGAGGGATTTTAAGTCCCTTGTGTCTACCAAATTCCACCACCCGGGCCAAAATGAGGCGTCGATCGGATTCGAACCGATGAATGACAGTTTTGCAAACTGCTCCCTTAGACCACTTGGGTACGACGCCAAAATAAAATTTTTAATGGTCATAAAGCGGGCGAATATACACTTACCAACTATGCTGAGCCAATTCGGAAGAGCAGTTCCCTTACGGCCTCCACTTTCACTTTCATTGTTTCGATGTCCTCGCGCAATTCACCAATAGCTCGGGCTTGATACCACAATTGCAGGGATAGGGATAAAAATCCAATGATCAGCACAATTATGATGATTTTAATATATTTTTCCAATTCAATCCTCCCTTTAGATTAGATATGAACAGGTATAATTTTGGGCATGGAAATTGAAAAATTAAACATTTATAAACGTTTGCGAGATTTTAATGTACCGGCCTCTGTTCTAGATGATATTTTCGCCGAAAAGCAAGATTTGGATATTTTAATAAAGGGTTGGCATGATCTGCAAGAAGCCGGATTAAAAGATGACGAGATCGCAAGCAAGATATCTGGACTAATATTGTCTGAAATGGGTACCGACCCCGCTCATGAACCCGTTGAAAAATAATAATATATGATCTTCTTTGGCTTTTTCTGCGGCAGATCAATAGTATCACGGATAGGTTTTCTTAGTTCATCCCGCAGTTTGATCCCCCGATACCACACCCGGCCTGTATGCACTGGTTTTTCATTTAAAACGTTTATCACATTATCGCAATAACTCTGGATCACCAATTCTCTTGATGATCTAGGACCGGTTATATAGTGGTCAGGATAAAAGGTAAATCGTGTTTTTATTCTAGTCACGGTTTTCCTCATTTCAATTACACCTCTGCTTTGTGTTTTTTCATCTGCAATGAGTAATGCGTTGCCCAGAAAAAATATGAATACAAAATAATGAATAATCTTCAATTAAATACCCATGCTGCGTAAAAAAGCTTCCGAATTAGGCTCTCTGCCTAAAAATTCCTTAACTAATTCATAAGGATCTACGGTTCCGCCTTTTTCTAAAATGATTTTCCGATATTTTAATCCTGTTTCTGGATTTAGGATCCCATTAGCTTCAAACACGGAAAACATATCTTGCGCATACACTTCAGACCATTTGTATCCATAATATGCAGCACCATAACCATTTAAATGTCCAAAAGAAGCTTGCTGATGGGTTCCTTCCTGATAGGGATAAAACGTGATTTTATTTTTTAATTCTTTAATCAGGTCTGTTGTGGATTTATTGCCATCAGGATCAAACCCGTCATTTAGTGTGAAGTCATATATGCCATAGAATACCTGCTGCAGAGCCTTCGTGCCTGAATTTATGTTTTTTGCAGCGATCATTTTCTCCATTAATTCTTCTGGTATTATTTGACCAGTCTCATAATGCTTCGCGAACAAGGATAGTGATTCTTTCTGCCAAACCCAGTTTTCCAGCATCTGGGATGGGGCTTCCACAAAATCTCTCGCCACAGATGTTCCCGCGTAACTAATAAGTGGTGATGTAGTGAGTACACCATGGATTAAATGTCCAAATTCATGGAAATATGTTTCTACATTTTCATGAGTTAACAACGATGGCTGGAAGTCAGTAGGTTTGGGAAAATTGCATACCAATGCAGTGACAGGTTTTTGATAGCCATTTTCTGTCATTTTCCCCATAATAACACTAAAAGCCGCTGCATGACTGTATTTATTGGCTCTGGGAAACATGTCAAGATAAAAATTCCCAATTAAATCACCGGATATGTTATCATATATAGAAAACATTTGCACATCTTCATGCCAAACTGAGGGATTCTGTACCTTCTCAAAACGTACATTGAATAGGCGTTGATAAATAGTAAGTAGGCCCGATGTCACATTGTTGAACTCAAAATATTGCCGAACTTCTTCCCTATCCAAATTGTATTTCTTTAATTTTACCTGGTTTTCATAAAAACCAGCTTCCCAAGGATGGATGGTCTTCGTTTCCCTACCTAAGCGTACCGATTTTATTGAAAGCATTTCCGCAACATCATTTTCAGCTTTTTCTCTCAGTTGTTGCTTTAGATCATTCTCAAAATCCCACACATTTTTTGGATTTTTCGCCATACGGTCTTCTGTGCGATATTCAGCATAAGAGCTATAACCCAATAAGTTGACCAATTTCATCCGATTTCGAAGAATATCATTTAAAACCTCTATATTTTTCTCTATTGCACGATTATTAAATTTAAATCGTAATGCCTTTCTGGCTTTATCCGACTCTGCTTGGTCCATGAATGGCACATAGCTAGGATAGGTCATATCAATGGCATATTTTCCATTATTTTGAAGACGTTCTTTCTTATAGTTATCTGGTAAACCAGCAAGGTCTAGTTCATCAAGGAATAATGTATCCTGAGCAGACCGAATATTTTTATCAAATTCTAAGCCAAGATCTGTTAGTGTATCCAGGATGGTCTTCACCTTTTCTCTTTTATCCTTTGGCAACGTAAAACCAATACGTTTATAGTCCAGCAATAAATCGTCCAAGAATTTTTTACTAAAGTCTTTAAGACCCTTAGCCTCTTCATTCGCTGCATAGGCTACCACTGCATTGTAAAGGTCTTCATTCAAAGATAATTCGGTCATATAGTTTTGAATACTTTTACTGGCCTCAAGCCCTTCATTGCGAATTTCTTCACTAGTATGTACTGATCCCATCAGATATGCGGGGCTCCAAACAGATTCGATTACAGCGTAAATATCATCGATACGAACTAGTGTATTTTCATAAGTCCTTGCACCATCAACAATTTGGATGATTTCATTCTTGATAAACTCAGCCTGTGCAATAACATAGTCCGTACCTTCAGCAATATGTCCAGGTTTAATATTTTTAAAATCAAAATTGTTATTAAAAGGAATAATTAGTGGATTATTTTCTGGTTTTTTTGGCGGTTGAACTTTTTTAGGTGTTGACACACAACTTGGGACTAGAAGCAGCCCGCCTATCATTATTAAATTGGATATTCGCATTTTCTTACCCTTGATCATTATACTATGTTTCAGTTCTTTTTCAAGAATTTAGTCAAAATATACTGCTTAGGTAAAATACAACAACCATGACTGCAGCACAATACGCACAAGTTGATGAAAAACCTTTAAATATCTGTGCTTCAGCATAGGCTGAATTCATCGTGCGCGCATCACGTATTTTGGCTGCTTTCTGGCCCCGTTCACTGAGACGACATTTGACAACGTCGATTGTATAGGGCAGCATTTGGCGCAGTTTCAGTGGTCGTTTACCATCCCCTTTTGTCTGCTTGATCAGGGGTGAATCACAAGGATGCACTTCTACTGAATCAGCGTTCTGCCCCGAGAGGATGCCAACCATGAGTACTGAAAAAAAAAGACCACGCATACTTATTTTGCAAATACAACACCAAATCGAAAAAGTGGCATTGCATCTAATTTTAAAGCAGGACCAGTGATGGTCTCGCCACCATATTTCCACTTTGTTTTGTCATAAAAATTATTTGTAAAGCCAATCCTCAGATCAAGTCCCAGCGATGATTTTAAATAATAACGAATACCGATGGAACTGGTGAAACCAAACCAACTGGTAGACATAGCAGTGTTGCTTTTAAAACTGTAGGAGGCGCTGTCACCAAATGAACTCAATAAATTGGACCAATCCTCATTTTCATTTTCTATATCCATAGATATCTTACAGGAATTCCACATTGGTGCCAGCAAAAAATTGAATTCAATAGAATTCCGTTGAAAGAAAAAAGTTTCAACAATTAAAGCCCGATATATAAAACGCCGATTAAAACTATCCTCAATACTATGAAACGAATTCCAATTTCCGAACCCTATCCTGGTATTGTAATACACCTGGTATGTTGCTGTAAAATTCAACAGAACATTGTTGGAAAAAAAGCTGCTATCCCCCAGGGCAGTATTTAAAGCGGTCAATGTTGGCTGATAATACCCACCGCCTAATTGTACATGTAATTTTGGTTGTCCGGAAACCGCTGCGACAAAAACCAGGATAAGGGGAAATAGCTTTTGATTCATTCTCGGCATGAATTTAAGTTTATCTATCCACATTATTCATCATATTGAATAAAGCACTACAAACCTGGCTTACCTTCTTTCTGATAATACCTGGCATCGTCACAGCTGGAGTGAAAAATGTGGTTGTTTTTCTTGATGGATCCACAGCCATCACACTGGTGGATTCGATTGAGTTTGATTCACTGAAATATATTGATCGGGACAGTGGTGATACACTGCGAATCGCCAAAAAAGAAGCCTATTTTGTCTATAATGACTTCGGCAGGATGTTTTATTACAGTCCCTCCAGTTATATGCGTATGGAATTTCTTGAGGAATATGGGGGTTTTGTTCGCCTGGTCAATGGAGATACCATCTATTACAATCAAATTCTCTTTGACAAAAAGATGATCAGGCCCCTCGTCGCCCTGTATCAGGAAGGCGACAATTTACCATTTATCAAGATCCCCTTTCAGGACATCCACTTTGTACGAGCCGATGGCAGTGTGCTAAGGAAATCTGTGCGGAATGGGTTCTATACCAGTGTAGGATCATTTACATTAGCCACCTTATTTCAGATTTATTCTGAATACAATAAATCAGGACTATTTAGTCGTGCGGCATGGATTGGTGTAAAGAAGATACTGCCTGGCTTCACTCCATTAAAAGAAACTGGAACCCAATACCATTCTTTAACATTTGTCACACCAGTAGCTACCATAGCATGGATGGTCTTCGACATTATTTTTGATCGCCGTACCCAATATTTCCGGCCACTGGAACGAGAGAAAAAGTATCCCCGATCGATGTATAAATTTTCGATCAGGGTGATCATCAACCGACAAATTGAAAAGATCCAGCAGCGCCGCAAAGAGAAACAGGCAGAAAAAGAAGCGGAAGATGCAAAGAAGCAAAAGGCCCTATATTAAGTAGATAACCCTCGGGGCATATGATGAGCGAGAGACGAGGTTCGAACTCGCGACATCCACCTTGGCAAGGTGGTGCTCTACCAGCTGAGCTACTCTCGCATTTGTAAAAAGCGGTGCGAATTTATACAGTGATGACTAACTAGTCAATCAGGTTTTCGGATACAACTCCCATTTTCGTTCGCCGCGACTAAGCACCATGAAGGCCATGCCCATAAATATACAATCTTCAATGATCCGTCTGATACCCACCTGTTGACCAGCATTTTCAGCTGTCACCTTGAAACAACCGCAATTAATATCGATTCCGCGTAGCAGTGCCTGACTCAATGCAATAATGAATATAGCCATCATTCCCGCGGCAATAATAGCTGATCCATCGAGCATAATGCCCAAAACCAGACAGGTGCCTACCAGTAGTTCAAGAATCGGCAAAACGATGCCCATTAAATTCTCCAGACCAAATGGCAGTACATTATAATTCCCAATGGCCTTTGCAAATTCTGCTGGATGAACGATTTTGTCGATACTGGCATAGATGAGAATGACACCCAGGATGACCCGACAAAGTAAGGCAATAACTGATCGTTGGGCGAAAGTAATCATGGCTCAATCGGGTGCTCGCTTATATTCCAGGCTGTCCAGCCGCCCTTGAAAACAAGTAGATTATTAAACCCTTCCGCCTGCAGTTCATAGGCCAGGTCTTCACTGGATCCGCATTCATCCCCGCTGCAATAGATCACCAATGGTGCATCTTTGCCCTGCAAACTATCAAGTTTAAAAACCAATTCCAGGAAAAACGGAAAATTCCAGGCACCTTTTATATGCCCTTCCTGATAATACTCCGGTTCCCGGGCGTCCACAAAAATGGTACCTTTTTGATACAAATCCAGCGCCTGGTCAAGGGTGATAGCCAGTAATCGCGGTTCAGCAGTGGTATACTCGATCTCTTCAGCTACTGCCAGTTCTTTTGCCAGCAAGGGGATACCCTCCGGCCGAACAGCGTTGATGCCTAGACCAAGTACCGTAGATGTTATTGTAATAACAATGATCTGGCCAATAGGCAGCTGCGTGATCATCCAGGTTTAAGCCCTTTCTTGATTCTTTCTTCGAAGCCGGGAGGATTCGGGTAAAGATTCTTTTGCACTTTATGTTTCTTCAGTGCTGCGCATTGCCCAAGAATATCTGTCACATAGGCCAAAATTGCGTCATCATCACCGATCTTCCGCGATAATGCCACACTGGTATATCCCGATGTATTCTGGGCGCTCCGCAAATTATTTTCATAGGTTTTACGATTTTGGTTGAATTCCTCGATCAATTTCAGAATTCGCGGTTGATCAGCGTAGATTTCATCTAGCGGTGTCTTAGGATCTTTATCTTGAAATCGTTTTAGCCGGCGATCGATGTTATCTACCTGCGCCTGCAGGTTTGATATGTCCACCAGTGGTGAATCGAGGGCAGTTATATTTAGGTCAATCTGGGCTAGGTATTTCCCTTGAATATTACTACCATAGGTAAATGGCCCATGTACAGGTTGTTTCGTCCCCGACCGTGTCCTGATTGTATTCCTACTGAGAAAAATATAGTCCGCATCAGAAAAAACTTCGTTCATCAACTTATTCTTATCCCGGTTAACATTGGCCAAAACAACGATAATATCCACTTTCGGTTTCAGTTCAGCTATTTGTGCTTCACCGGTCTTAATGAAATCACTTATCTGCACATCCTTGATTTGTGTTGGGATGAGATTGGTGAGACCGATTACGCCAATAGTAACCCCACCCTCTGTGATAATATGGTGGGGCGGAAAGATCGGCTCCCCGCTCTTACTATCGATGATGTTTGCCGATATAAATGGAATTTCTGTGCTATCAACAATTTGTTGTAGATAAGCTGTGCCAGCAGCCAGATCGAAGCCACCTACGTTCACTGCATTACAACCAATACGTTCATAACCCTTTAAGATTGCCTTGGCGCGCAATTTATCCGCCTGTTCATTAACCTCTGTCAACACAGCGCTACTGAATAACAGATCTCCCGCGTCCAGGATAACAAGATTTTTCCCGTCTTCCTTTAATTGTTTTACATAGGTTGATTTTCTGGACAGACCGCCCAGTGGGTTTTTCTTTCACCCACAGGGGTCAAGCTGACCCCGTACATTGTTTGATACCAGCAGTGTAACACTGCCGCCTCCCCTTGGCTCTGTTTTTGTACAGGCCAAGAAAAGGACCAGAAAGACCAACAAACTGTAATGGTACAATTTCATGATCATAATTTATGCATTACTATGGTTACCTATAAAATATTTCCTGTTCTTTATCACTTAAAATCAGACAGATCTTCAGAAGAGTCATTCCTGATATTCTTGGCAAAATATTCTTCCTTTGCCCTGTCTAATTCATGAATGATACTAAGCCGCTTTTCGATTAATTGATAAAGCAGCCTGCGCTTTTGATAGAAAATGGTCATAAATCGTAAGTGTTGACGATAATTTTGTGCTTTACGGAAATAAAGCAAGGTGAAATTGCCACTGGGAATAAATGTTAGAAAAAATAATGCTGTCCACATCCCGTCATCGATAATTTTATAGAAAAGAACCAAGATACCAGTATACCAGACGATAAATAGCCCCATCCCAAACAGCATTTTTTTAGAACTTAAATCAGCAAAATGACCCTTCACAGCCCGTACTGCAAGTATACCAGATAATTTGTAGGGCAAATAGTTCAAAATCCATCCGTATATAAATACAGGGAAGCCAAATACAAGGAAAAACCAGGATTGCAGGCGCCGGCTAAATGTAACCTTTGAGCGACTGGTAGATAGAAAATCATCCCGTATTTTTAATTTGTCTAAAATACTAAGATACTGAATGATAGACTGCTTCATTTTATGTGACCATTTAGGTTTATTTTCACTGAACCACCTCACAGCTCTAATAATCCCTTTGGACACTTTAAATTCATCGTCCTTGGAATGTTTATCCATGCCTAAATCAACAGTAAGTTCTTTTTTGTAAATCGTTTCCAATGATTGCACAATGTCTGCATCGGCCTGGTCCGTGACCGTCGTAGTCAATTTTTTCAGAGCTTGCCGCAGTTGTGATGTAACAGCTTGTACCGCGGACCGATCATCAGTCTCATACTGCTCCCGAAAATCTGTCATAGCAATTGGGATCCCAAAACGGCAATGGACATCACTACGAAATTTGGTTCCTGCAGAATAATTGATACCAGCCGGTACGATATATACGTTCAAATTAAAATCATTATTTGCTTCTGCGCCCAGCCCGATTCGGGCAGCACCAGTTTTAATTTTATGGATAATCCGTTCTGGTGTTGATATACCTTCTGGAAAAATCAATAAGGCACGGCCTTTTTCCAAATGACGATATGTTGCCGCAAACATCTCCTCGTTGCGGACCATATCACCCTCGGCATCGATTTTTCTATAGACAGGAATAATACCAATTAACCCTAATAACCAAGCAAAAGCCTTATTGGAGAATAATGTACTTTTAGCCAGGAAGGCAACACGCCTGTTGCAGTTGGCCCCCACAATGAGCGGGTCCATCATAGTATTAGGGTGATTTGCTGCAAAAATCACCGGGCCTTTATTAGGGATTCTTTCTTGATTTTCAACCGAAATAGAATTGAAAAATAAGTTTATTCCCGTAACGGCCACCGGTTTGAGTAACTGGTAAAGCATCAACCGCCGCTCAACTTGGCCCGATAACCCTTTACCTGCAAAAGATCCCTTGCTTTTTCCCGAAAATTGCCCTGAATCAGGATCTCATTATTTTTTACGGTGCCACCCGTGCTGCAGGATGATTGTAAATATTTTCCCAGTTCTTTCAGTCCTCCAGGTATGCCTCTATATCCTTTGATCACAGTGACAACCTTCCCGCCACCTTTTCTATCCAGGTGAATACGCAGATCCTGATCCCGGTTTGGAATTTCTTCCTGTCCTTCTGTTCCTGTGGATTCCAAAAATTCTGGATCTGTTGAAAATACAATTGCGGTATTTTTATCCTGTTTGATGCTACAACCCTTACTTCAAAAGAATGATTTTTTCAGTTTGCATTATATGCCCAGCCTGACAGCGTACAATATAGACACCACTAGGGTTCTGTGATCCATCCCAAGAAAATAGCTTTTTCCCAGCAGGTAATACATCATCTGCTAAAGAAATTACCAAACGTCCATGGATATCGTAAATACGCAATTGTATATGCGCTTTCCTTACCAATGTAATGGGGATCATAACCTGCGGATTGAATGGATTTGGGTAGGGATGAGATAAAATATATTGCTGGGGCAGATCAAGTTCACCTGAAATACCCAGGTCAGTTACCATAAAATCAACTATTCTGGGCAAATGATCCGATGCTTCGTTGGTGTCTTCTGCTTCCAGTTCCCATTCATTGAGTACAGAATCCGGCATCACCAACGTATTTAAGACAAAGTGTTTCAAGATAGATAAATTACTATTCGTATAGAGCACATAATCCAATTTCCCGGGATTGAAAGAACTGCCGTCCGAACGCCAAGTATAGGCCATTCGTTTATGGGTGTGTCTGGAAAATAAGTCTGTAATTGCTGTACCATCCCAGTCTAGGGGAAAGTCAATCCCATAAGTGGCTTCATCCTGGATATCACCTGCCGTTACTGTTTCAATTTGCTCACGGTACCCCACAAAATTAAAATCACCCACATGAAACATGGGCGTACCTTCGGGCAGGTCAAAGGGCCCATTATCATTCAAGCGCCATTCGCGGAGTACCTGCACCAATTCATCCACTTGTTCCTGGCGATCATCATCATTATCGCAGCACGAAAAATGGGAATTGAGGATCAGCAGGTAGGGATTGATCGGATCGTCCGTTTGCAGTAGAGCGCACATTGTTCTTTCAGAATTGATCAAATTGGCTTGATTAATAATTGGATATTTGCTCAGCACTACCAGATCCCGAAAGGTATAACCTTGGTACCAGGTATCCTCCGGAAACCAGCTCGAAATAATATCACCGATCTCATTCCACTCACTGTGCTCCTGCAGGGCAATAATATCCGGTTCCAGGGCCTGTAATATTCGTTCAAAATAGGGCTGGCGATCTGGTTCCAGGATACCTGTATAATGCGTATTATAGGTTACCAGCCTAGTTCCTGTTTTTTCCAGCGAGATTGGCACTACGGGACCAACTACTGTCGTATCCATATGGTAGATTATACCTTCCCAATTATCGGGCATATAATCCCCCGTATCGTAAAAACTACTGAAAATGACCGCGATGGAATCAGGATCGCTGAGTACAAAAGAATCGCGGGCAATTGCGATTTCGAATTCTGTGCTGGTAACGGTAGGCGCTTGCCGCAGGGTTATATCATTCTGCCATAAATCAATGATCCCATCCTGTTCAAAATATTGCCCCATACGATATCCAAAATGCCAGGTCAATTCAGCCCCCAGTCCGCGGAAGGGGTGGCCAGTTAGCGAATCTCTATCCGCGTCTATGTACAGGAAAAAATTGTTCCAATCCTGTAGCAAGGTCTCTTCACTATGTAAACTTATTTTAAAGAAAATAAATTCGTCATCATTGGTGATCTTTAACTCGGCCCAGTCATCGTAATTATAGTCACCTTCTGGGTCTGTGACAGCAACGGGTACTTCCTGCCAGTCATCCCACAGACCATCAATTACTATAGGGTGTGCTGCGCTGAGACAGGTTATATATAACAACTGGGTGATAAAACGCCCAAACATGAAAGAATACTAAAACAAAAAAAGGCGCAAATCCACTGATTCGAGCCTTGTAGCCACTAATTAAGCTGACCGTTTAAAAAGGGCTCTGTCCCTGGGGATTCCATTCTTTGAGATCACCCGAATAATAGTGGTGACCATCCGCAGTTATTGCTACATAAAACGTTTTTTCACCCTCTTCACCACTAAGGACGCTCAACGAAACAAAATCCGCCCGGTCTGCAATCTGTGTTTCGAATATAAACTTTTCTCCAATATTAACCGGACTGGTGTTTTTCATAATTAATATTTTACCATTTGTAGTTAATGCAGCGAAGCCAAGGATTTGTGGCGCAATTCCTTCTTTAAATGGTATTAAGGCACAAATCTCTTCTTTATTAAGAGTAGCTTGATCAAGTTGATTTAATTTTTCCTTTAGCGTATTTACAATCTCCTCACTTAAGGATTTACCGGGCTCACCCATTGGCCCAGGAGGTCCCTGGATACCTTTTTCACCAGCTTCACCTGCTTCACCAGCTGTACCTTCTGGACCAGGTGGGCCCTGTGCACCATCAGGCCCAGGTATAGGTTGAGGTGTGCAACCGGCTACAATCAGTAACCCTAGAAATATGATGATATATTTACTCATTAGTTGCCAAATAAAAATGACAAGGCCCAACTGTAGGCTACAGACATGACGATCAACAATTCTGAAATAATTGCTACAGCAAAGAATTTAATAGCTAACTGCATATGGCCATTCTTATAATCGTTTATTTGGGCCACAGAATAGACCTGGTTGGCAAACATTGTATAGGCTCTGGTATCGTCTCCCATAATCTTGCGCAGATATTTTCCATATTCCGCTGCACTCTTAAAGCTGACAATACCCTTAAAGTACGTCGCATTAATTTCCGGCAAATCTTCGCGGTCTTTAGCTTTTCTTATACGAGGATTGATCACCATTATTAACTGGATCAAGGCTAAAATAGCTGAGATCAGGTATAACATTAACATAATAAAATTAAACCAGTTGATCTGAATTTTGGTGAAGTGGACCAAAAAGAAGACCATGAACACACCCATAAGAGAAAGCATGGTGAACGCTTTCTGATCAGTTCTGGTAATAATCTGCTGCTCGCTATCCAGGACTCTAAATAGGGATAGATATACGTCGTCTTTCATCGCTAAAACTAGTTAATTTGTAATTGGGGTTGAAGTTATTTAATCAATACCGTTTATGCAAAAGGGCAATTAATTTTCTTGGAGGTCAGCGTTTTCCTTTTTTAGGATCAAATATTCCCAATCCATTATCTGAACAGTAGCATAGTCAGGGATCGTTAATGTCTGTGTTGCCATCGATGGCTGTAGCCGCACTTCATCCTTATTCACTAGCACATTTACGGGCATGGAAAACTCTGGTAAAATACCAGTGTAACGGTAGAGCAGCTTATCTTTTGTAAGACTGTATTCCAGGGTTGGGGGACGGCGGTCGAAAATATACTGATCAAAAAATGGCTTAAAATCCTGTCCCGTCACATTATTTATATATTCGACGAGATCTTCCGTACACACTATCTGGGACGCAAATTCCTGCTGAAAACCCTTTAGAATGCCAAAGAACATCGTATCATCATCCAGGACACTGCGCAGGGTGTGCAATATCCAGGCACCTTTATTGTACGCATCCTCAAACCCCCAGTAGTATTCACCTCTGGGCCCTACAATGGCGCGACGATTCTGAATTCCACGACGCAGTTCCAGCAGGTAATGAATACTCATGGGGTAGCCCAGTTGATCTTCTACATACAATACTTCAGAATACACGGCAAAGCCTTCATGCAGCCAAACGTCCGCCCCGTCGCAAGCAGTGATATTATTGCCCCACCACTCATGGGCCGTCTCGTGCAGGATGATATAGTCCATATATCCATAGATAGTGCGGATACCACGCTCGTAGGTCTTAAAATCATTGCCGTAGGCCACTGCAGTTTGGTGTTCCATACCCAGGTAAGGCGTTTCCACCAATTTATACCCATCTTCCCAGAAGGGGAATGGCCCAAAGAATTTCTCCAGGGAGCGCATCATAGCCCGTGCTTCTTTGAAATGTTCCCTTGCGACCGCCTCATTGTAATCCAGCACATAGTATGTCGCTGGTTGAATGCCGGTGACCGAATGAATTGTATCGGCAATAACAGTATAATTGGCAATATTAACGGACACGTTATAATTATTGATGGGCTTTGTAACGAACCACTTGTACGTTGTCTTTACATCGGTCTCCACTTTTTCCCGTAATCTGCCGTTGGCCACACACATGATATCGCTGGGCACCGTAATATTAATAGCCATACTGTCCGGTTCCTCCGTGGGATGATCCTTGCAGGGCCACCACAGGCTGGCTCCGTCACCTTCACAGGCCACACCGACAAAATCACGACCGGCCTTATCTTTTTCCCAGACAAATCCGCCATCCCAGGGTGGTTTTTTTGCTTGCGCTGGCTCTCCGTGGTAGGTTACCCGAAATTGAAATTGCCTACCTGCCTGCACTGCAGGAAAAGTAACAAATACCGCATCCTCTTCCCGGGTATAGGTCAAGCTTCTGCCTTTATAGTTGACCTCATCTAAAACCATATTTTTGGCCAGGTCGAACTGCAATTCTGTGAATTCATTGACAGCCCAAGCATAAAAATCCACATATCCGGCAATCATTCTATCATCCAGGTCAATATCAATATTGAGCTCATAAAAGGTCACATCATAGCAGGTACGCGGTGCTGTAAGTTCACCCAGTAATTTGGCCCTCGGGGTCGGGTCTGGATAGGGTTCCGCTTTTTCAGGAATTTCCATATCCTTGCGCTGGCGCGACATCATCTGCCGGGTGGATGAACAACTGGAAAAAACCAGTAGTCCAGCTAGCGCGAAGAAAATAAGCTGAAGTTTATTTTTCATTGGAGGGTAGTATTGTGGAGCCGGACGGGATCGAACCGACGACCTCCTGAATGCCATTCAGGCGCTCTCCCAACTGAGCTACGGCCCCAATTACATTGTTTACCCAATGGGCGCGTGAAAAATGCTGCGGAATTTATATTAGCACTATAAAAAAACAATGATATTTGGATATTACTCAGATTCCTTATCATCATAGAACGACGTCGGCAATATTCTAATGCCCACTTTTTGGCCAAGCTTTATCATTAACGGAATAATCACCGGACTAAATGGTATTATTAACGGGATGGACAGCCCGGCTATCTTTAAAAGATCAATAAACTGTTCCTTAACAATTTTCATCTCATCTCTGGATAGATTACCGCTTTGCACAGCATATTTTTTTAATAAAAGAGCCAGCTCCCGGGTTTCCCTTTTTTCATTCTTTATAGCAAGAAATATTTTTTCAATCCTGTCATAAACTTGGTGTTTATCTAGAGTAGAAACAAAATCTGATTGTACACCTGGGTTATTAACCGGCACCGGTAATGTTTCAACAATGTGTGCCAATTCAGCTTTCTCTAGCTGTTCAATGATTTCTTCTTCTAGCTGTTGTTTTTCAGGCAGCAATTCTGAACTTTTTTTAATGTCTTTATGTGTCATAATTTATCAATCATTGGGACCCGGGCGTTTGATCCCGTACTTTACATTATACTCGCGATAGTATTTGTTCAAAGGCTCAGGGTATTTTCTTCCTTTCCAGGCATAGCGTAATGAATCATTGGTATGCGTATTAAGAATTTCTCCTGGTTCCATCTGAATATGATAAAAAACCTGTTTACCTATTCTTTTTAATTGTGGATCAGCTGGCGGATATCCAAAAATCTGAAACATGAGGTCAGCGTGTTTTGTTTTCATCCTTGCCAGCATCATGACTTCGATCTTTCGTTCCACCCCAGGGATATACTTGGCCTTACTAGCCAAACTCAATACGGTAGACAGCCTGGGGTTATTCTTTCCTTCCAGTGCTAATCGCGCTGCAATCAGGTTCTCAAAATCTACATCTGCGGTTAAAATACTGGGCATTGATGTATTATCGTAAGCTGTAAATGATCCAGCCATTGAGCCTCTCAATTCAAAAAGGAATCCCTCAGCTGTCATGACACCATTCGTAAACTGAATGACCGCTTTGTTATTCGCAGTAGCAGAGATGTAGTTATTGTCCCTGCGGACAGGGACATCACAATTAACTGTAATGATGGACGGTATTATGAATAGTTGATCATTATTTAATTCGCTATCCGGCACACTTATCATTACCCGGCCAATGCAGGCAAAAGTTTTTAGGATCACCTCTTCAAAATTATTACGCCGGGATCTAATTGTAGCTGTAAATACAACATTATTATTATCTATTTCATCAAACGATAGGTCTACCCCCTCCGTTTGAATTCTGAAATAGCGAAAATACCTAAACACCTCATTTTTGAAAGCCCGTTCCTGCTGAAGATTTATTTTCCGGGTTATTGCGGGATCAGCAAATAGACATAATGTAAAGGTTGCCATCAAGACAAAAGAAAGGCGGATCACTTTGCACATGGTCGCCAATCTAAAATGTTATTTGCTTCGGTATGAAAAGAAAATATTATTTCATCAATATCATCTTGCGGGTGGCCAGGAAACTGCCGGCCTTGAACTCAGCGATATAGACACCTGATGCTACGGTGCTGCCCTGTTTATTCAGGCCGTTCCAGACCACGTACCTGTTGCCATAGGACTGTTCTTCATTGACCAGGACAGCCACTTCCTGACCCAGCATATTATACAGCCGTACACTGACGTGGGAACGAACCGGCAGGGAATAGTCCAGACGGGTATTCGCGTTGAAGGGATTCGGATAGTTATAACCCAGTGCGTATTCCATAGGCATCCCGTCCAGGATGCGCTGGATCTCATTTTCCACAAATTCAGACTCACCTATCACCATTTTCAGATCATAGCCAACCGTAGCTTTTTCTGCAATCCGGATCCCCGTTTCCATAATGTCACGATAGGCTGCTTTTTTCTGCAGGTCTACCAGGGCAACAACGATATTCTCCGGCGGTTCATCCACCGCGTGTATCTGAATATCCACCGGGCCATCCTTTTCCTGGGATACAACACGGAGGTCCCAGACACCATTTACTTCGTTGATTGATCGGATATCGGTAGTATGATAATAGCCACCATCCGCTTCCGGAGATAAACCAACAGCCAGGTGCCCATCGATCATGGGCGGCTCGTACAGATCGCCGCGATCCAGTCCTTCAGTAGATCGAAAATCCCGGCCAATATAGTTGTTATGGTCAAAATAATGCTCTGAATCTGCGCTGATCCGCAGGCGCCAGGCATTTATTGCCATACGGGGTGGCGGACCTGCCGGTACACGGTTCAGGCCAGAATTATCAGCTACTTCTACCGCTGTCGGCATAAGTTCGATTACCTGAAGAGTATCCGTATTATTATTAATCAGGTAGCCGCCCCAGGGCTGCATCTCGGTAACCACTTCGCTCCAGCCGCTTTTTTCACCGATACCGTAGGTGTATGGACCGGTAAGATCACCCTGGTCCAGACTGATCGGTACTGTGAAAAAGAATGGATTACCAACAAAATTCCAGCCGGGAAATAATTCCATGTCAAAGGATTCCAGCGGCAATGATGTACCGGCACCGGGCGTAAAGTCGATCTTCTTGCCATACTGGTGCTTGAACCAATATGCTTCCCCGAGATAGAGCGTATCAGGAACGCCCCAGGTATTGTTATCCCAGTCGCGGGAATAGAAGACATGCTTCGTATTAAGACCCTTACTTGAAATGGCACCATTGTCCAATTCTCCGGGGAATGAAACCAGGCGCCATTTTTCAATGGGCAGGCCTGTCGGATAGGCACTGTCATCCACCCGGGACGTGGGCTCATCTTCGTCAAACAGGACCGGTGCTGATATATAATCACTTAGAGCCACATAGTAGAGACTGTCCAGCACTCCCACACTGGCGATGAAATTCTCTATCTTCACCAACGAATCCGGGATGAAAACGGTAAAGGTGGAATCGCCGCGGACCATGGGAAAAGTCAGGGTAGTATCCGTACCGCCGACATTGACAAAGATACTGGCATTGAGAATACCATTGAAATCCGAGAACTTGGCCATGACATTCACACCCTGCCCTACCTGCAACTGCGGATCCATGATCACAAACTGTTCTACAATCGGTGGTTC
The DNA here is from genome assembly GCA_913062595.1 of uncultured Fidelibacterota bacterium. Taxonomy (GTDB): domain Bacteria; phylum Fidelibacterota; class Marinisomatia; order Marinisomatales; family TCS55. Next base: position 2,086 of record CAJXWT010000043.1, on the reverse strand, counting down.
CAAATAGAAACCCTGGGTTACGACCCAGAATCCGGATTCCAAACCGATACCGGCCCCACTGCTCTTGGTAATAACCGGTAAGCCCAGGGACCCGACCAGGTGTATTCCAGCATCCCACCATCCTTCTGAATAGGTCACATTATTGCCCATGGCGCTGATACTGGACATACGCATTTTATAATCCTGGGCGCTGGCAATTTGCAGCATAACCAGCAGTGTGACAAATGAACGAACCATGACTTTATTCACGTACTTATCCACTTACTTTTCTGTGGCCATGCTGAGTTTTACAACCTCATCTTTGTTACTATCTTTTTCATGATCTGTTTTATCACTCATATCATTATCCAGCATATTCATGATTAATTCCAGCTGTGCTTTCAGTTCATCAATTTCCTTTTGCTGTTTATCTATTTCTGTCTGCTGTTCCTGCATGGCTTTGGTGAGTAAGGGTACAAAACCATTGTAGTTCAGCGTAAGGTAATCATCCTCATCCGCGCCAACCAGTTCGGGCATGACTTTTTCTACTTCCTGGGCAATGAAACCCCACTGTTTCTTATCATTGAAACCCTTGTTCTGGAATTCATCTTTACGCCAGTTATAATTTACTGGGTTCAGTTTGCTCAGTTTTTCCAACGCGCCAGAAACGGTAGAAATATTCTTCTTGAAGCGCCTATCGGAACTGCTTGTTGGTGTTGGTGGTGCTTCTGGTCTACCCGTCGCATCAGTTGCCCATACGAATGCAGTTGCTTCAGCATTCATTTTCAGAACCTGGTTTGCAGTCCCCTTAGCTAAATTGGTATAATCAGTTCCATCATAATAAATAAGGTCATAAGCACCATTTTCAGCACCTATTAGAATATCTGTACCATCTACAGAGTTATCCTGAATAGTTGTTGCATTTCCTGAAGAAGTAACATCTCCTGTCAAGTTAGCATTAGTTGTTACAGTACCTGCTGTAAAATCTGCTCCCGTTCCAGTTATATTAGTTCCTACCAATGCAGATGGTATTCCTAAATCTGGTGTTACTAATGTAGGTGAGGTTGATAATACAACATTACCAGTTCCAGTTTTTGATGTTACTCCTGTTCCACCTTGTGCTACTGCAATAGTAGTACCTTCCCAAGTACCTGCCGACACAGTACCTAATGTAGTAATTACCTCACCAGATACTATATTAGTTCCACCAATTGTAATTGCGTCTGCTTCTAATGTTCCATCAAAGAAAGCATTTTTAAATTCGAATGGACCCGTACTCGTTCCAAGGTCAATTTGGTCATCTGCACCAGGCAATAAAGCCCCAGCGGTCAACGTCAATCTAACCACATTATTAGCTTTAAAGTCGATCTCGTCAGCTGTTCCAAAATCAATGGCGGTCTGGGCGTCTTCTCCTAATATCAAATCAGTGGCGTATATCGAAGTAATAGTTCTTTGAGCTGCATCAATATCAATATCTGCAGCAGTTAGTGTTAAACCATCTCCTGCTGTAACCGCACTTGCAATTGTAATACCACCGTCAGCATTAGTTACCGCAACACCTGTACCAGCAGTTAATGTAGCTGCAGCTGGTCCTGAAGAACCACCAATAACTAATTGTCCATTTGTAGTTAATGCGAGTGAACCGACTTGATCTGTTCCACTATCTTGTGAAATTAAAACTGCTTTATCAGTTAATGTAGATACTCCAGTACCTCCGTAAGCTACTGCAAGATCAGTACCTAAAGTTAAGACTCCAGATATGGCTGTGGTTGCTTCTGTGATTGTCAACAGATCTGCACTGGTATTCACAATTGTGGCACCATTCCCTAAAGTAATAGTATTACCTCCAAGCGTTACACCAGTACCATTGACTATTCGGAACTGTTCAGCATCGGCATTATTTCTGAATACAAAATCCTTACCTGCTTGCCTTTCTTCAAACACCACATCATGTGACACGGCATAGATCTGCAGTAAATCTACATTATCATCAGAAAACATTACCCCCATTGTACCGTCATTTGCGTTTAACATAATACCGCCGGCAGAGAATAACTTTATTGCATTTTGTGCCGTACCATCTGCTTTTACAAGAGCTGTCCCATCT
>CAJXWT010000042.1 GCA_913062595.1 uncultured Fidelibacterota bacterium | reverse complement strand
GAAGTTTGTAAGTTTCACTAACTATCACAACGACAATGAAACGCCTCTGGCTCAAATAGCCCCGCCAAGTATCGGGGTTTTTTGTTTATAGACATTTAGGATTGGTGGGATGTAATATTGTCTTAATGAAGTGATTCCTGCTACTGATTTCTTAACCTAGTTCATAACTGCCAACCCGGGAAAAAAAGGCAGTTAAGATCATATAGATAAGATTTTAGCCCGCACAAATAAAGAATACAAAAGGATAATATGTAAACCATCATTCGTACATAAATTCCGGGAGCAATTGGGAAGCAACCATGGATAAAAAGTCTTCTTATACAAAACAAGACCTACTTGATATTGGCACCGGCAAGGCTTTCGGGAAAAAGAACGGCAAATTGCCCCTACCGCCGATGCTCATGATAGATCGAATTCTGAATATCTCCAAAACAGGCGGTAAATATGGTGCTGGTTTTATCGAAGCAGAAATGGATATTGATCCAGAGCATTGGTTTTTTAAATGCCATTTCAAGAATGATCCCGTCATGCCTGGATGCTTAGGGCTGGATGGGTTCTGGCAATTAATTGGATTTTTTCTCTCGTGGGCCGGCGGCAGAGGTAGGGGCAGAGCTTTGGGCGTAAAAGAGCTAAAACTCAAAGGACAGGTGCGTCCTTATCATAATAAGATCACGTATTTAATTGATATAAGAAAATTCATTACCAAACCCACTTTCATGGCTTGGGGGGATGCTGTACTGAAAGTGGACGATAAAGATAAAGCCATTTATTTTGCAAAATACATCCAGGTTGGCTTATTTGAAAAACTGGTGTGGGATAGCGGGATGGACCCCGCTCTCGATCCTTTTTAATTACATTTAGGAAAAATAAACTATAGCTTTACGCTACGGCATAGTTGGCTTGCCCAATATGGGTAAGTCAACCATTTATAATACTCTAACAACCTTATCAGTTCTGACTGAAAACATGGATTAAGGTATTTCAAGTTACCTTTCTTATTTCAATCATGGTTACGTGGTTTATTGCGCTTAGTTTGAATATTTTCTCCGCGTGGAATCCATTCCAAGAGCACGATTAGGCCGGACCATCCATTGCTACCACGTCAAACCTGAACTCAGTAAGACCCCGTAAGACGGGCAGAACTTTCATTTTATCGCTGTCATTTTAAAAGGTAAAAACAGGTTCTGTTTAGTACGATTAATTGAGTAACATACTGATTTCAATTGTGTTTATCTACATCAAGTATTTATATTGTAGAAGCTAGAATGATGATTCTTTTATGGTCTTTGGTACTGCCAATAACTAAGTGACCTTAAATGTTTCAAGTGGAGGGATTTCAGACAGCTTGAAAATCATATTGTAAATAAAGGAGTGTTGGAAAACCATGGAAAAAATACGAAAAAAAGTTTTTGATAATCACAGTCATATTGGACCGGTACCTGGTTTTGCTTACTATGGTTTGCCAGAGGCCGTTAAACCAACAACGGACTATGACACCATAGAAGAATATCTAGGAGGGATGGATGATCATGGTGTTGATCGAGCTCTGGTGTTGCCCAACTATGGCTACCCAGATTCGGCACAACCTTTTACACTCAACCCTCTCGTCGCTGAAGGCGCGTCACAATCTGATCGGCTGCTGGGCGCCATCTGGGTCTCGGCATTACCTAAGGATAAAGACAGGACAATTGAAGCTCTGAAACTCATTGGTGAGCAAGGATTAATTGCACTAAAAGCAACATGTCTTCTGGGTGGGTCGTTGAATCCCGAAGAGTGGGATGAGGAATCAGCTAAACTGTGGAACATGATCCTTGATGCGGCGGCGGAACATGATATGCCTATTCACGTGCATACAAGTCCTAGTGGTGGTTCGGATATTGACAAGGCGTTAGCACTAATTAAAAAGTACGGTAAACGCAACAAGATACATGTGGTTCATATGGGTGGAGGCGTCAGTGGACATATCAAGTTCATTCCTCAGTTCTTCGATTTGGTCGAGGAAGGTTATCAGGTCTATACTGATTTAACATGGTCGATTGGTTTCGGCTCATCCTGGTTACTTAAGGAAATTGAAGAACGGGGGGTTGGTGGCGACCGCTGCTTGTTTGGTTCAGATGTTCCTTGGAGTGATTTTGCATCTGAATATTGGAAAATTGAAGGTGCGTCAATTTCCGAACAGCTAAAGGAAGACATTTTTTGGAATAATGCTGAACGGCTGTATAGCAAATTCTGGTAGTCGATGTTTATATCTAGTTTGGCAATCAAATATTATTATTACCACATACCTCATTCAAAATGAAAATGATAGGAGGAAAAAATCATGACAATGGTAAATGTTAAAGGACCAAAAACGGGTGATAGACTAGTTAATCTGGATGAAAAACTCTATCCAGATCATAAGGCCAGTGACGGTGATCGTGCCCTAGTAATGATGCATACAGTACCTTTCGAAGGTTCTGTTGGTCTGGTGAATTTGTTAACTACCACCCGCATTGTTCGTAAGGGATTCTCCACCACATTGGCGCTCTACGGCCCTGGTGTTCTTATGGCTGCGGCCGGCCGGGGTTTCCCTAACGTTGGTGATGAAGGGTTTCCAGGCAATCTGTCAATGAATAAACAGATTACAACGATTATGGATGAAGGCGGTACAGTTAATGCCTGCCGATTTGCTATGACCGCACTATATGGTATGCGTGAAAGTGATATCATGGAAAACGTGAAGCCGTTTCATCCGCTCGATGTTCTCGATTGTTTGATCGACCACTGGCGCGATGGAGCACTTGTAATCGCAACCTGGACCCTTTAAGATCAAGATTAGGCTATCGATAGATATCTGAAATCGTAGCCTTAGAATAACGGTGAATTCAGGTATCGCATATGTATGCGATTAGATTAGCACTTTGTATTGAAATGATATTATGATAGTGTGGGGATCGGTGATTTTCCCGGTCCCCAGAATTAGTTTGACAAGGCAAAAAACACTACGCACCTTCATAATCTTAATGGTATCGTAGGAACGATTTCTTTGACTTAGGTATCTAAATCCTACCTTCTCAAATAAAGTTCACTGTTGTGATAATTAAAACAATGTAGAGGGATTATTTGATGAACAAGAAACAAATTCTGCTTGAGTTGCAAAGTTTCGGTGCACGTTTGGATGTCCCCGTAGAAGAACACGGGCGATGTGGCGGCGCAGGCCCATCAGATGACAAAGCTTTTATGCTAGATGGGGTCGCAGCTATGGTGCCAACATTGGGTGACTTCGCCCAGGAATCACCCTACGCTGTTATCAGCGATGATGATGGTAAATATTCAATTACAAGCAATGGTAGGAACGTTATGCCCGTTGAATTTGTTTCAACGCCGAAATTCTATGGTCTCAAAACCAAAAATGGCATCCCATACAGACAAATTGCCGTTCTGCATGGTCTTGATGTTCTTGCGACCACTGTCTCTCAACGCTGTATTCGTTGGCGCCGGGAAGGTGAACGTTGTCATTTTTGTGCTATCGAAAATTCTTTGGAGAGCGGTGCCACTATTAGCCTGAAAACACCAGAGCAACTGGCTGAAGTAGCAGAGGCGGCTGTACGTCTGGATGGCGTCAAGCACATGATTATGACTACCGGTACAATGAACTACCATGATATGGGTGTGAATTATTTGATAGATTGTACTCGGGCTATTAAGGCGATAGTACCCGATTTAGGAATTCAGGTTCAATTTGAACCACCAGAAAACCTGGAGGACATGGAACTGTTATATGAAGCGGGTGCGGAAGCTGTCGGTATCCACCTTGAGAGTTTCAGTCAGGATACGCGTGAACGTATTACGCCGGGCAAAGCAAAGATCAGTATAGAGCGCTATTTCGAAGCCTTCAAAAAAGCCGTTGATATTTTTGGGCGCAATCAAGTCTCAACCTACATTATCGTAGGATTTGGCGATAGTGAAGAATCAATCGTTGAAGGATGTCGGCAGATTGCTGAGTTAGGAGTCTATCCATTTGTGGTGCCGCTGCGACCTCTCATGGGAACACCCCTGGAAAATGTTAGCGCACCAGATCCACAGTTTATGGAACGCATCTACAGACGAGTGGCAAAAAATAATCGTGAATATGACCTAGCCTACCGGAAGAGTAAAGCCGGTTGTGCTCGCTGTGGCGCCTGTTCAGGTATAACAGCATTTGAGTGATTCTCCATTCAAGACGAAATATGAATAAGATAATATTCAGGATTGTCGAAACAGAGGCTGAACTTCAACAATGTTTTGCTATTCGGCATTCTGTTTTTGTTGAAGAGCAAAAAATCTTCTTTAAAACAGACCAGGATAAGTTTGATAAAAATGCGATCCATATTGCTGCCATTGACACTAATACTGGGAAAGTTGTCAGTACTGTGCGATGCCATGAAACAGAGGATGGCATTTGGTATGGTGCTCGACTTGCGGTTGCAAAAGAATTTAGGAAGCACCCCAGCCTTATTGGTGTAAAATTATGTAAGATTGCCCGGAAGACGGTAGCTGATCGTGGCGCTAAACGTTTTTTAGCGTATATCCAGCCCAAAAATGTCCGTTTTTTTGAACGTTTAAATTGGCGAAAAGTTGATAAACTTGTCACGCATTTTGGATCGCCCCATCAATTGATGGAAGCTTCACTTTTTGGTACGAAAAAGAGAACAAGGAACGTTGCGAAGGGAAAAATCTGGACTGGTTATGCCTGAGATTGACTTGGAGAAACTCATTAAGCAATTGCGTGCGTCGCAAGCTTGGCAACATAAGTGTGAGATTGCAACCTTGTCTGATGACGTTTTGCAACATCTACCGGTTGTTGATGGACATACTGTGCAATTGGGTGATGATACAGCAGCAATTAGAACGAATGACGGTTATCTGCTTCTTGCGGCTGAAGCAATACACCCACCTCTCATAAAGGATAATCCTTACCTTGCCGGACGGGCTGCTATCCTGGCCAATGTCAACGATGTATACGCCATGGGAGGTGAACCAATGGCCGTGGTTGATACTATCATTTCTCCTGATATAAAAGCCGCCTCAGATATAATGCGAGGGCTCAAAGATGGTTGTAGCCGATATGATATTCCTATTATTGGGGGACACTTAACGGCAACCGGACATAAACCGGCAGTAACTGTCTGCATTTTGGGGAGAGCCAAGAATATTTTAAGTAGTTTTAATGCTCAGCCGGATGATGTCCTGTTGCACGTTACCAACTTGAGAGGCTCATTTCACCCAAGGTTCCCATTCTGGGACTGTTCATCCCATCTATCGGATGCAGAATTACGCCGCGATCTTGCTATATTACCCACAATTGCTGAGAATGGCTGGTGTGATGCTGCACGTGATATCAGTATGGCTGGTATTTTGGGCACCGCCGTTATGCTCCTAGAACTTTCTGGAGTGGGCGCACAGATTAATATGAATACCATCACACAATCTGTAGATGCTTTTGACAAGTATTTTGATTGGTTAATTTGCTTTCCAAGTTATGGATTTGTACTATCTGTACGACCATGGTACTTATCTGATGTACAACTTGCATTTGATGAATATGGAATAAGCTGTTATCCAATAGGTAGAGTTACTGCAAACAGTAGTGTAACATTATTCAGGGAAGATGAGGAATCTGTTCTTTGGGATTTCGATAAGGAGCCCTTTATAGGATTTTCACCATCTTCAGATATCCAAATTCATGATTTTCAAGAGGATCAACTTAATTGAATGTTGGATCTATATTAAAAATTGAGGGCTGCGTCTTTATTTGATATAGTTTAATTCAATGAATATTGGTGTAATTCGGAACAAGTATAAATAGATATGGGGAATTTAAGATGACACGAATTGTCGTGATTGGAGGAGGCAGCGCTGGAACAGGTGCAGCTACAAATGCTATACAATTTGACCGCTCATTAGATGTCACTTTAATAACTGAATTTGAAGATATTGCTTATAGTCCATGCGGTATTCCATATGTTTTCGGGCGTGATATTAAAAATTTTGATGGACTGTTTCTCCAACCTCTGGAGTTTTATAGCGAAATGGGAATTAATCTCAAGACCGAAACGGTGGTGGAAGTTATCGATATGGACAAACGTGCTGTCTATACAACTAATGGGGAAGAATATCCTTTTGATAAATTGATCCTTTGTACGGGCTGGGAATATGAGATTCCGAATCTTGCTAATGTAGATTTGGAGGGTATTATTTTCATAAAGAATATTCGCCGAGCCATGGAGATTGATGGTCGTTTAGATAATGTGAAACAGGCTGTAGTCTGGCAGGCGAAACCGCTTGGTGTAGAGTTGATCGAAGCTTTGCCTCATCGGGATATTGAGACACATCTGGTGGATTCTGGCTCATGGCTCATGTCCGAGTTTGCTGATGCTGACATGATGGAACTCTTGCAGAACCATTTGGTCAATGATCTTGGTGTCAAGATGCATTTTGGGACGGATTTAATGGGTTTTTCAGGCGAAGATGGAAAACTAACCTCGGTCCAAACAAGCGATGGTGATATAGATGCTGACATGGCATTCCTTGTAGCCCCCATGAAACCGTCAACTAAACTGGCGAAAAGTATTGGTATCAAAACTGGTTCTACCGGCGCAATCATTGTAGATAATCATATGAAGACAAATGTAGATGAAGTATATGCAGCTGGTGCCTGTGTTGAAACAATGCATGGCCTATTAGACATACCGGTAAACCTTATTCAAGGTACATATGCATACACTCAAGGACGCCTAGCTGGGGTTAATGTAGCAGGAGGAGATGAATCTTATAGTCCTGTTTATGTTCCTTGGGCATTGGGATCTAAAGTTCAAGTTGGTGGAGCCCTCATTTCGGAAACTTTAGCGAAAGCTACCGGCATGCCTTATATTATTGGAAAAGCAATCGGGATCACCGCTGCACGGTATCATCCTTCCGTTGAGCCAATGCATGTAAAATTACTGGCGGATCCGAAGTCGAAGAAACTTATTGGAGGTCAATTAGCTGGCGGGGAGGGAGTCAAGGAAAGGGCAGACTTTCTTGCATTTGCCATACGTAAAGAGACCACTCTGATAGAACTTGCAACAATGGAAAATGTATACTCTCCACCCATAGGTGCCCTTGTCGAACCTATCGCAGCGGCAGCCAAAAACGCTTTGGCGAATATCTGATATGGGGTAGATTTTTCCAAGTTAACATATGCGATACACTTATCAGGTTAATAATATTTTTCACTAAACTGAAACAGTAGGAATAAATTTATGCCAATCACGACACGAAAACCGGCTCACCCCACGATACTCCAAAAGTTTCGTGCGATTACAGAAGGGTACTTGCTGCAGGTTGCTCAGAGTGAGATGGTACGGAAATATCCAAATACTGGATCAAGACCAGCATCGAAAAAAGGCTTTATTTACAAGTTATTGCCGATTCTATTCCTGCCGGGCTTTCGTTTAACGCCCTGGTTCATCAAGCATAAGTTGCTTAGGTTTTTCTTTGTTCATCGTGAACAGCAATGGCCAAAAAAACCGTGGGAAGAATCTTGAGGTAAGGTTCATGTCCAAATTAAGGACTGTTCATGTTCGGTGGATGGGTAAATACCGTACGGACATTAATATACGAGGAGTACACCGACTAGAGGGAGATGAAACACCTGAATATGGTGGTAATGATTCAGGCCCCATGCCAACTGAATTTTTTCTGGCATCAGTAGCTTCCTGTATGTGTCTGGCCGTGTCACATATGGCCCAAAAGCAGCATATTGAATTAAACAATCTTGAAGTTAGTGCCAATGCGGAAAAGGATATGGAAATTTTTCGATTCAAGGAGATCCACCTTGAGATTCAGTCTGATCTTCCTTCGGATAGACTTCAGTCACTTGTTCAGCGAGCAAAAAAATACTGCTTTGTCAGCAACACCATAATCGAGGGCTGTCCAATCAACATTATCACCAAATCAATAATCCTTTCGGATTAATATTGATTGAAAAAACTGTCTGATGACCAATAAAGCGACCAAATTTAAAGATGACCTGCGAGTTATCAATGCCGGTCTCGAAGGATTTGCCCAGGCCATGCGGTATCAGGATGTGCCAGTGGTTGAAATAGATTGGCGCCCGCCAGCTGATGGAGAAATCAATCTCATTGAGATTCTTAAAACTATTTATTATAACAAGGAGTTGGTTGAACGAATCAATAGTGCTAACAAAATGGTTATTGAGCGTATTCAGAATGCCAATCCCCAAATTGTTGATGTCATTCCTGCAGGAGAAGCAATGAAACTGCCTTCACATACAATATTGCACTCGGGCCCGCCGATATCCTGGGAGAAAATGTGTGGTCCTCAAAAACGTGCTGTGTTGGGAGCCATTCAGTTTGAGGGTTGGGCTAAAAATGAGAATGAAGCGATTAAGTTTGTGGAAAAGGAAATGGTAAACCTATGTCCCTGCCATAAGTATAATGCTGTAGGTCCAATGACAGGTATAATATCACCATCCATGCCTGTATTAGTCACCCGAAATGATTCCTATGGAAATTATGGTTTCTCAACCTTTAATGAAGGACGCGGAAACGCACTCTGGTTCGGGGTATGCGATAAGGAAACATTAGAACGATTACAATGGATTCGGTACACATTGGGCCCGGCCATGAAAGCGGCTATCAAAAAGCATGGGCCCATAAATGTTTTTGACATTGTGGAACAAGGAGTGCAAATGGGGGATGAGTGTCATGCCCGGCATGTTGCTTCAACAGCGCTATTGCTTAAGCGGTTGATGCCAGCCATGCTTGAGGCAGGAATTTCCGGAAAAACCGTTGCTTCCATAATCCGCTTTATGGATGAGAACAGTCATTTTTTTCTGAATTTTACTTTGGCTGCGGTCAAAGTGACCATGGATAGCGCACATAATATTCCCTATAGTACTATTGTTACCGCCATGTCTCGGAATGGTGTTGATTTTATGCTTAGAGTAGCAGGTTTAGGAAACAACTGGCTTGTTGCTCCAGTTTCCGCTATGGACAAAGCAGTCTATTATACGGGCTTCACTGCAGCAGATGCCGCGGGTGATATTGGTGATAGCGCAATTATTGAAACGTGTGGCTTGGGTGGGATGGCCATTGCAAGTGCGCCTTCCATGGCATCTTTTGTAGGAGACATGTTTTCTGATGAAATAACAGCGATTCGGGAACTTGGTGCCATCACACTGGCTACGCATGATCGGTTCCGTATGCCCGCAATGGATACGGAAAATACACCCCTAGGTATTGATTTGTTACGAGTGGTAGAAACACGCGTGGTCCCTTTCATAACAACTGGAATATTGCATGAAACCAGTTCTACAGTTGGCCAAATTGGTACAGGTGTTGCTAATGCTCCTGTAACTCTATTTGATCAGGCATTGGTGGCCTTGGCCAAGGAGTGGGACATTAAGACGCAAATACCTTATCCGGCGAAAACCGTTCAGATTGAACTGGAGAAAATGGAGTTATCATAACCGACAAACAAATCCGTACCCAGGTGAAATCCTGGCGGCAAGAAGAAGAAAAGTTTTACCGTTCTGTACTTAACGATTCTGAACTATATATGAGTGCTATTCGTCTAGTACGAGCGATCGTTGATAGTTTAGACGATATCACTGATCTTAATTCACTGGTTTCGCGTTACAGGCTTATCGATTCCAGCTATGTAACTCCAATTGCCAAAGCTTTAGATTCGCCACAGTTAGTTATATTGAATTATGACCTGGCAATATCCGCAGCATTTTATCTTCGTTCGCGGGAGATATTGGAGTCCAAAGCGCTGGCAGAGACAGAGGCTCTGGTGGCAAAAGCCCGTGAAGAGGGTGAAGAATGGGTGGTCATTTATGACTATGAGACACAAAGCAGCGGCTATACTTTCTTTCAGCGATTAGAAATGCATCTTTCCGATGGCATAAGTCTTCACATTGCCAGCGAGTTAGATTTGGAAAAAGGGCGTATTTTTTCAGTGGAACCGATGGTATTGGACTTGAAAACTGGGCGTGTTAAACAAAATTCCGATCCACCAGATCCTCGTCAGGAGTTCGCTACAAGGGAAGATTTAATGGCAAAAGTAGTTCGCTTGCGGGCTAAATATTCGAATTAGGAGTAGAAATGGGCAAGTCTGTGATTAGTCATGTTATTCCAAGAACTTATCAGGATTCGGTCCGACTGATGCGAATTTCAGAAAAATTGTCAAATCTAGATACTATCCAAAGATCATTTGTTGCAATGGGAACAGATGCCAACAAACGTGTATTAGAGCAAATTGACCTATTAACGGATGCAGTAAATGAGGCAGGTGCAAACGATCTGATATTTGTGATTGAAGCTGACTCCAAAGATGCTGCTAAGGGTGCGCTGGTTCAGGCTGAAGCTTTACTGGCTGAGAGCGAGAAGAAAACCAACAGTGGGTCAAAAATGGAAGTACTTCCCAAGACCTTTGAACAGGCTTATAAAGGATTTACAGATGCCAATATGCTGTTTGTTTCTGTGCCTGGACCATATGCCGCACTTGAGGCTTCCAAAGCTTTGAACGCGAATATGAATGTGATGCTTTTCAGTGATAATGTCTCGCTTGAAGACGAGTTGAGCTTAAAGAAGCTGGCAACTGAAAAAGGATTACTTCTCATGGGACCCGGTTGCGGTACGGCCGTAATAAATGGAATAGCATTGGGTTTTGCTAATGTTTTAAATAGGGGTCCGGTGGGAATTGTTGGTGCATCTGGAACAGGTTTACAGGAACTCACAACTCTGCTTGATCGCGGAGGAGTTGGTGTCTCTCAAGTAATTGGGGTGGGTGGTCGTGATTTGTCCGATACCATTGGCGGGATAATGATGAAAAAGGGAATATCCCTGCTATCTTCAGATCCCGCTACAGAATTAATCGTTTTGATTTCAAAACCTCCAGCGATAGCTGTTACCCAAACAATATTGAAAGACGTCCTTTCCAGCGGTAAACCTGTAGTTGTCAATTTTTTGGGCGAGGATGAAGCTCGCGAGCAAGATGGTATTCTTTTCACCGAGACAATCGAAGATACAGCTGAAGCTGTGCTTTCGCTGATCCATGAAAATTCCGGTCCGTTTCTTGCAACCAATTCAGACACATTGATCAAAATGGCCAATAATGAGCGTGAACAGCTAGCGGATGGTCAAAAATATATACGAGGACTTTTCGCGGGCGGCAGCTTATGTGATGAGGCTATAGATGTTTTAAGAAAATATTTCCAGGGGGTTTATTCTAACGTTTCCGTGTCCAAGAAATGGGCACTTAATAATGGTCGAATTAGTAAAAAACACAGTTGCATTGATATGGGTGAGGAAGAGTTTACGCAGTCTCGGCCTCATCCCATGATTGACCCATCACTTCGCCAGGACCGCATACTTATGGAAGCAACTGATCCCAGCGTAGCCGTTATTCTTCTTGATATTGTAATTGGTTATGGTGCTCATGATAATCCAACTGCCAGTCTGGCTAAAATAATTCGGCAGGCAAAAGCAGAAGCAGCTGCAAACAAACGTTATTTATCTGTAGTTACTCATGTTTGTGGATCTGAAAAAGATCCTCAGGGACTCAGGAGACAGGAAGAATCCCTTTGCAATGCTGGGGCTTTGGTATTGCCTACCAATGCACAAGCGGCTAAAATTGCAGCGGCTATTGTTGGCGCCGAGTTAAATTAAGGAATTATAGATGCCGATCTACGAGTATAAGTGTAATGATTGCGGAAAAATCTCTTCTATTTTGTTCCGCTCATTTAGCAGTGTTGAAAATGAATCGGCTGAATGCGAACATTGCGGCAGTTCTTCTTTGAAAAGACTTATATCTCAATTAGGAAGGGTTCAAAGTAAAGGCGAAACAGGCGGTGAGCTCCGCGTCGTAGACCCGCGCAAAACTGTTGAAAGTATGAGTCGTCAATACGATAATGCAGGATTAGATCCAGGGAAAGGGTTTGAGGAAGTAGCAAAGCAGGCGGCTGCAGGAAAAAGCCCTGAAACCCTTAAGGAGGTTATCAAGGAAGCACGAAAGAATGAACCAAAAAAAGACTCCTCTTCCAAGAAAGGAAAAGGTAAGAAGTAAGAAAGGGTACTTAATTATTACCTCATCATTTCATATGAAAAAACAACGTCAGTAATCCTTTGTGAATGTCGATAATAGACAACGACTTCTTCGGATTGCTTTTTTCACCTATTCGACAAGGCCACGCGGCGGTGTAGTTCATACTTTAGAATTGGCAGAGCATATTCAAGATCTGGGACATGATGTTCACGTCTTTGCCCTAGGTAAAGATGAAAAAGGGTTTTTTCGTCCTACATCACTTCCCAGTACTTTCATCCCTTGTATAATGGGTGAGAGAGATGAATCTTTGGATGATCGCATTCAGCGCTATATTGATACGTATTACCAATTTCTTGTTAATCATCTGGAAACTTCTTTTGATATCTACCATACTCAGGACTGTGTCTCCGCTAACGCGTTGTGGCATGCATCTGAAAAGGGATTATTTCCTTTTTTTATTAGAACAATCCACCATGTAGATGATTTTGTAAGTCCACGTCTAATCCAGTGCCAAAAAGATTCGATTTACCGCCCAGAGCACCGTCTCGTTGTAAGTAAATACTGGAAAGTCCGACTTATGTCAGAATTCGGAGTGGATAGTCATATTATACACAATGGTGTGGATATTAGCAGGTTTCGTCCCCCAACCGATGCGCAGCGAAAGGGTGCGCGGAAAAAACTTGATGTAAGCGGCAAGACTGTTTTCTTAAGCATTGGTGGAATTGAACCTAGGAAAAATAGTATACGTCTTGTGACGGCTTTTGATTCAGCAAGACGTCAGTTATTGGCACAAGGGTTGGATCCCATTCTGCTAATTGCTGGAGGAGAAACCTTGTTCGATTATACACCGTACAGAACAGAATTTTTTGGGTGGTTACATGATTCAGAACTGGAAATAGGGAAAGACATATTGTTACTTGAGACCGTGGAAGATGAACAAATTCCTGAACTATACCATGCAGCTGATGGATTGTTATTTCCTTCAGTGAAAGAAGGATGGGGGCTCGTTGTTCTGGAGGCAATGGCGTCTGGTTTACCTGTTCTTACATCGGATATACCAGTATTTAAAGAATACCTCCAGCATGAGGAAAATGCTATTATGGTCAGTGCAGAAGATGAGTCATCCATCGCAGCTGGTATTGAGAAGTTAGCGATAGATTTAAAACTGAAACAGCGCTTAGCTTCTTCTGGGCCGAAAACGGCCGAATTGTACAGTTGGGAAAGCACCGCTAAAGCACATCTAGAATATTATTATGAGTTACTCTCAGCAAAATCGAAACCCTTGTTTCAGCATGAGTTTAGATGTGAATAATTGTCATTCAAATCTGCTTCCAGACAATTTTGTACCTGAGTCTTACCGTCAGGTCAGTGTTCAACCCTATAATGGTGAAATGACGGAAGATGACATAAGGAAACATCTGGTGGGGAAAGATGCATACCGGCGAACAGAATATATCATCTTAGAACAGAGTGAAACTTGTGCAATTGCCATGATTAGCCGACCAGATGATGAATCATTGTTCAGTCCTATCAAAGATATATCACTAGTGGCCCTCCCAACAACATGTGTTTTGGCAGAAGATCATACAGTAGACACGGCAAACGACACTGTCTTAGCTGCGAAGGCCAAGGAGTTAGGCTTGGGCAAAGAATCAACTCTCATCGTGCGGGGTCAAGATGATCATGTCAACTTTATACACCATCCCGATCCTATTCGAATACGGGTAGTTGAAGTTATTCCACCCGAGCCTCCCAAATTGTTACGCATGGTTCAGCATGTATTAACCTATGCGGACTTACCAGCTATCAAAATTGATGCACAACAAATCGACCTTCGTGATTTAGCCGGAAAAGCCGAAAACGTCGAAGCATTTCTTGTACCGTGTCGTTCATCAGGTTTGGATTTTGAAGTTCCCACTTATTTTCTTGATGAACATCCTGATCAGCATAATTGGACATTGTTGGGATGTGAACGAAGCCGTGAAATCCATGAACATTTCTACGGAGATAGACCTGCCTGCGTTGAAATGTGCCCCCGCAGTCTTACAAGTGATAATGGTGCGCTTCAAGTCATCAAATGCTGTCTTCTGGAAAAACACATTGAAATGGATGGGCATAGGGCCGTTGTTCCCTGGGGAGCAAATCTTCGTCAGGTTGAGCATGCTCTGGAAACGTTGTTGACTCTTGATAAATGAAAAATTTAACGGGAAAGTTAAGACCGTGCCCTACTTAATGCCGAACATAGCACCAGATCGAATTAAGGTAAAGCCACGTCCTTATGGCATTACAATGATGCTCGACCGGTGTCAAGGTCTGAAAGCGACAGAAGATCTGATTCATATGGCGGGCGAATATTTGGACCAGATCAAACTCTCTTTTGGTACAGCTGTAATGTTGAGTGAAGCCTTTCTGAGAGATAAGATTGATTTAGTTGTAGATAATCAGATTGATATTTATCCAGGTGGTACCCTAATGGAAATTGCCTTCCAACAAAGAAATGATACGCAATATATAGATTGGGTAAAAAACTGCGGTTTTACCACTATTGAAATTTCTGATGGGATCTACAAAGTGAATCGACAGAAACGAGATGACTCTATCAAGAGATCAAGGGGTTATGGACTGAAAGTAATGACAGAAGTAGGGAAAAAAGATCCTGAGATTGAGATACCAATCTCACAACTATGCGATGATATTAATGCCGATTTGGAAAGTGGTGCAGATAAGGTCATTATCGAGGGTAGAGAATCAGGAATGAATATCGGTATTTATGACAAGAACGGAATTATACAGGAGGATAAAGTTGAGGCTATCCTGGAGGGAGTTGGTCATCGCCAGAATGATATTATATGGGAAGCACCGCGTCAACACCAGCAAGCTTCTCTCATCATACGTTGTGGATCGAATGTAAATCTTGGGAATATTCTGCCCCGGGATGTTCTTGGCCTGGAGGCACTGCGCCGAGGACTACGCTACGAAACTTTGTCCCACTTTGCACCAGAACTTAAAGCGGAGAATGAGTAGAGACGGAAGTCAAATTGGTGTGGCAAGTTGCTTTGCAGAAGGCCCTGCCCCTGAGCTCGTTGATTCTGCTTTTTCCATGGAAGTGAACGATGGAGCATTGCTTTATTCCGGGATGAGCCTTGCTGATCTTGCTCATGCTGTCATGCTTATTGAAATTGGTATTGTACCGCAAGAATCGAGAGTAGAATTGTTGAATGCTCTTATTGAAATGCATAATCTGTCAGCAGAAGAAATTGATTTTGATAATGCTCTGGTTGATGTCTATACGAATCGGGATCATATGTTGCATCAGAGAACTCCAGACACGGCAGGCTGGCTCCAGGCAGGACGACCTCGGCGAGAAGTTTCCACTTTAGCCTATCTCATTGTAACGCGCGCTGAATTGCTTGAAGTCGTGAAGGCTGTTTCAGTACTTATGGATACATTGCTTGATTTTGCTGAAGAACATCAGTCCACTTTGCTACCAGATTATACTTATTTACAGAGAGCACATCCAACTACACTAGCTCATTACGTGCTGACTTTTGTTCAGCCTATGGGTCGTGATCTGGATCGCTTGCAATCCGCTTATAACCGCACGAACAAAAGCCCTGCAGGTGCGGGTAGCACAAATGGTTCACGTTTGCCAATAGACAGGGATCGCTTAGCTGAGTTGCTTGGTTTCAATGGTTTGGTACTGCATACACGAGATGCCATGTGGCAGTCTGACGGACCAATAGAATTGATGTCTGCAGCTCTTGCAGTATTATGCAATGTAGATCACTTGACGGAAGACCTGCAGATCTGGGCTACGTCTGAATTTAATTTTGTGGAGTTATCAGACAGCCATTCCCGGTCCAGTGTTATTATGCCTCAGAAGAAGAACCCATACAGCCTTACATTTGTACGCGGAGTGGCAAGAGAGATGATTGGCCGTTTGGCTGGTACAGCCGCTTTGCAATCAACCCCGTCAGGGCAAGTTGATAATCGGATTTTCACGTACAGCATGGTACCGAAAGGCTTGATGCAGACCAAACTGGCTTTAAAGTTATTGTCAGCAACTGTTTCTGGGCTAACGGTAAATAAAGATGAAATGAGCCTAGCTACTGTGAAAAGTCTAGGTGGATCCACTGATCTCGCTGAGGAGATCATGACTAAATATGGTATTGATGCAAAAACGGCTAATTCTATTGTTGGACGCGCGGTGAGATCTGCAACACAGATGGGTAAAGAACTGGAGGCTGACCTGCTAAATAGTGCCGCAAAGGATATTATAAATCGTTCTCTCAACATGTCCGATGATATTATCGAGAAGATTATGGATCCGAAATCTATTGTAGCCACGAGGACTGGCCCAGGAGGATCATCCTCAAAATCAGTTCAAGAGATGATTACTACTTTTCGCGATCTTGTGTATGAATGTAATCAGTGGGGCAGATCAGAAGAATCTCGACTTAAAGAAGCAGAAAAAAAATTGTTTGAAAAGGTAACAGCGTTATGCCAGTGCACATGATCGATTCCAAGATATACGGTAACGCGTGGGGAACGGATGAGATGCGTACCATGTTTGATGAGATTCCCCGTACGCAGGCTTGGTTAGAAATTATCAGTTCTCTGGCGGAAGCACAGGCAGAAGTGGGTCTTATTCCGTCTAAAGCTGTACCAGAAATCATAAGGATTTGCGATGTGAAGAAGTTGGATATGGACTCCCTCCGAAAAGAATATGATCAGTCCGGACATTCCATGCATGGTCTGATCCAGGAATTGAAGAAACTGTGTAAGGGCACTGCCGGAGAATGGATTTATTATGGAGCCACGGTACAAGACATCACAGATACTTGGATGTCAATGGTACTTACAAAAGTTTGGAGAATAGTATTCAGAGATTTACGCAGAATTGAGCATGATCTGTTAGTTCTAGCTCAGAAAAATCGTGATACACCGATGCTTGGGCGAACACACGGTCAGCCAGGTCTGCCGATAACTTTTGGGTTCAAGGTCTCAATATGGATCCGGGAAATTCGCCGCCATATGGAGCGGTTAAAGGACCTGCAAAAAAGAATGGGAGAGGGGCAATTGGCAGGCGGAGTAGGGTCACTGTCCGCTTTTGGAGAAAAAGGACTCAAGTTGCAATCGATCTTTTTTGAAAAGGTAGGTTTACGCCCGCCGGATATCGCCTGGATTTCTGTGCGTGACAATCAAGCAGAATTCATACAACTGCTCTCTATGATTTCTTCCACTTTGGACAAGATCGGACACGAAGTGTATACACTACAGCGGCATGAAATCGGGGAAGTGAGTGAGTCATTTGTAAAAGGTGCTGTAGGTAGTATCACAATGCCGCATAAACGAAATCCGGAATTGTCGGAGCATCTAGGTACTTTGGCACGTTTGATTCGCCACAACGCAAACTGTCTTAATGAAAACTTGGTACATGAGCACGAACGCGATGGACGTGCCTGGAAATCAGAGTGGGGTTTGATCGGAACCATTTGTGTCATGATGGGCGCCTTGCTTCGTTTCGGCTGTGCGTTGTGTTCAACTCTTCAGGTAAATAGTGAAAAAATGATGGCCAATCTGGAAGCAACAAGAGGACATATTTTGTCAGAGGGGATCATGCTTGCTCTGGCACGGAAAATAGGCAAGCAATCAGCTCATGACCTTGTGTATCAAGTTACCATGCCGGCCTTCGAAGAGAACCGTTCACTTAAGTCCTGCTTAGTGGACAATGGTAAGGTCATGGAACACCTATCACTTGATGAAATCGATTTCCTACTTGACTATAAACACCAACTAGGCCTTTGTCCTCAATTCGTAGATCGAACAGTAGAATTAACCCATACATCACGGGAAAGCGACCACCCGTATTTGGAAAGATATTTCTCCGAATGAATCCGGACTTGGCCTCACTTCCTCGACTTGAACTGGCCAAATTGCCCACACCTCTGGAGCCTGTTAGGCGTTTGAGCCATGCTTTGGGCGGTCTTGATCTTTGGTTCAAACGAGATGATCTGACAGGTTTTGGATTAGGCGGAAATAAAGTACGTTCCCTCGAATACCTCGCCGCCGATGCGATAGGACAGGAGTCCGATATGCTGGTCACCGGTGGCAGCCCTGAATCTAACCATGTTAGAACGACTATGGCTGTGGCGGCATACTTGGGCCTAAAAGGAGTTGCTGTTTTGCCTAGCACGCAACCTGCCGAAACACAGGGAAACTTTCTCCTGGATAAATTGCTTAATGCCAAACTTGTTTTCACAGGTGATCCTGACCGTAAGTATCTTGATAAGCATATTAGTCACGAAGTTGAACGCTTACGTTCCTTAGGTGGAAAGCCATATATGATTAAACGGGGTGGCGTCTCACCTCTTGGATGTGCTGGTTATGTTGCGGCCGCGGTGGAAATCTGCTCTCAGCTGAAGGAATTGAACATAGTCCCGGACATTTTCTTATGTGCCACCGGATGCGGTGTTACGCAAGCTGGATTACTGGTGGGTTTCAAATGGATGGAATTAAACTGTAAAGTGTATGGTATCACCGTCAGCCGCACACGTAATGAATGCATAGCTTACATTGAGCAATTAACCAAAGAAACGGCAGAAATTCTAGGATTGGACCTTACAATCACCAGCGATGATATTCTAGTAATTGACGAATATATTGGTGATGGATACAGTATACCTAGTCCTGAGGGTATTGAATCTATTCGTCTTGTTGCTCGAACCGAAGGCATTTTTCTGGATCCGATTTATACCGGGAAAGCAATAGCTGGCTTAACTGACTTAGTTAAAAAAGGAAATATCAGTTCAGATAAAACAGTCATATTCCTTCATACAGGAGGCTCCCCTAGTATTTTTTCCTATGCATCAGCAATAACAGCTTCTAACGACTCGGCTAATTCTTTATTTATAAAACTGCCAGGAGTTAAGTAAATTTGAGAACATTGACTATTTCTCTTGAGTAAGGTCTGATGCCCATATATGAATATCTATGTACCCCTTGCAGTAAACGGGTAAATCTGTTTTTCCGTAGTTATGATGAAGCTAACAGAAATACCGCTGTCTGCCCTGTCTGTGACAGTAGTGACTTGAAACGCCTGATTTCTGTCTCAGCCATATCATGCGGGAAAAATAGTACCTCTGAACAGCAAAAATCATCCAAGGGTTTATCAGCCAATGATCCTCAGTCATTAGCACAGACCATGCGTTCTATGGTGAGAAAGTCGGGACAGGATTACGGTAGCGAGTATAATGAGGTTGTTCATCGTTTGGAAAAAGGAGAAAATCCCAATTCCATTGAAAGGTCCTTGCGCAAGCGTTCAGGCGAAGACAAGCACATGTGTCCCGATGGGCACGTACATTAAACCATACTAGCACTAATCTTTGCTACTATATTAAACCTATATTCGGATCATACTTTATGGCTGTTCAGTCGTTCACCGCATATTCCATAGGCAGGCCATTGTTGGAAAGTTTAGAGAAAAAGCCTTTTACGGGATATGTGGCCGGTATTTACAGGCATTCATGCAATATAATTGGTGATGACGGGCGATTGATCACTTTGGCACTGCCATCTATAGGTAATGGCCCCTTTTCCATTCTTATTGAAGTGCAAACCCCATTCTTGTCTATCACTCCCAAAACGTATGTACGAGCGAGCCGTTATGGCTTAACAGTAGGTAATATGCTATTTATTCACTTAGACCGTGTTGATTGCTGGGTGCCTAGATTGCTTCAATTTCCCCGTTCATTTCACCTGAAAACTTCCAGCGCTGAATTGTTGTATGATTATACACAATGGCCCGAACCACTAAATGGGATCTCCACTAACAAAATCGTGAGAGATAAACTCATTGCCAGAGCAATGGAATTGCAGCAAGCTTTGAGTAATGGGAATTCCGTTAAAAGAGCTGTTTTATTTTTAGCTGGATTGGGATTTGGGCTTACTCCATCCGGGGATGATTATCTTCTTGGAGTGATGGCATCTCTCTGGCTTACTAGAAACACATCTAGTCTAGAAGAGATCGCCCAGTTAGCTTGTAAAAAAACTACATCTCTCAGTGCGGCCTTTTTAAAGGCTGCATCCAAGGGTGAATTTGCTGAATGTTGGCACCGACTTGCACTAGCCATTCTTTCCCAAGAAACAAAACCCGTTCAGGATGCTATTTCTGAATTCGCACAAATAGGAGCTTATTCAGGACGGGATGCTCTATCTGGTTTTACCACCCATTTTCTTGAATCAAGATTTGGCTTAGAAGTGAGCCAGAATTAAAATCAATGATAAACCAACTCAATGGGTGCCGTGTATTATGGATCATATCCTTTATAGGGATATATACCAGTTAATATTTCTTCAACAAGAATCGTTAAAATTTTACAGCAATGTGTGCGGGGTTTTTTGTTTATAGATTAAAATATGAAAAATTGGTTTAAAAATAATTCAGGATCATTGAACTGGAAATTGATCGGCTGGCTGGGTGCCGGTTTGGTTATTTTTGGATATTACCTCAATGCTA